>CANRCU010000179.1 GCA_947629215.1 uncultured Clostridia bacterium | reverse complement strand
CAACGGGTATGAGGGATATTGTCGAGGGCGTAAACAGAATAGAAAGATTTGTAAAAGAAAATTATTGATATGACATTAAAAAAGTTTTTTCCGATTTTTGCAATATGCATCATGTTTTTCGGCTGCGGTATATCCGAGAATAAAGAACCTGCCGACAAACCGTTTCACGAAACCGAGATAACGACCATTGAAACGACGACCGTTGAAGAAACGACCGAAACAACAACGGTTGATGAGATACGCAAACAGCTTGACGGCATGAGTACGGACGAAAAGATAGGGCAGATGATAATAGCCGCCTACCGCTACGAGAACGGCGCAGGCGTTACCGAAGGCACAGAGCGTATAAAAAGCGAGATAGAAAATTACAATATCGGCGGTTTTATACTTTTTGACGAAAATCTCAAAAGTGTAGAGCAGACAAAACGACTTATTGCATTTTTTAACGAAAACAGCAGTATAAAGCCGTTTATTGCGATAGACGAAGAAGGCGGAGCGGTGAGCCGTATTTCGGCATCGGGTATAATTGCCGATTATAATATTCCTTCGGCAAAAAGTATGGCGAAACAGGGCGAGGGCTGTGTAAGGGAAAATTATACAAAAATAGCGAAAACTCTGTCGGCGCTTGGTTTCAATATGGACTTTGCGCCCGTTGCCGATGTGGATACAAACCCGAATAATCCCGTTATAGGCGACAGAGCGTTTTCGACGGAGCCGTATACCGCAAGAGATATGATGCTTGTTGCAATGGAAACACTTTCAAAAAACGATATAATACCCGTTGTAAAGCATTTCCCGGGACACGGCGATACGCAGACAGACAGTCATCTTGGGCTGACGGTAATGCCGCACGATATGGAAAGACTGGAAAATATAGAGTTTGTACCGTTTGAGGGTGCTGTGGAAAATAATGCGCCTGCAATAATGGTGGCTCATCTGACTACGCCCAAACTTAGCGAAAGCGGTCTGCCGGCAAGTCTTGATCCCGATATAATAACGGGTATCCTGCGTGAAAAAATGGGCTATGACGGGCTTGTGATCACCGATGCGCTTGATATGGGCGCCGTAACGGAACGTTACGGCAGTGGCGAGGCTGCCGTGCTGGCTGTAAAGGCGGGTGCGGATATACTGCTTATGCCGCCCGATGTGAAAACGGCGTTCGATGCCGTCAAAACGGCGGTCGAAAACGGCACTGTCGACGAAAATGTGATAGATACTGCCGTATACAGGATATTAAAAGCAAAATCAAAACTGTAAAAGAAAACATCAATAAAAATGGAGGTAAACAAATATGAAAAGAGCATTTGCAAAACTTTTGGCGGCGGCAATGGCGGTTACATGTATGTATATGCCTGCGTCTGCGGAAACTCCCGATTTGTTTGTCGTGGGGGATTCGACGGCGTGCGAGTATGGTTATGACGAAAATTATGCAATACCGCGCGCAGGCTGGGGTATGTATATCGGCGATTATATAGAAGGCGTAAACACGGTCGACCTTGCACTTTCGGGCAGAAGCTCAAAGAGCTTTACTACCGAAGAAAATTACCGTACACTGCTTTCGAGCGTGGGCGAGGGTGATTATGTGCTTATCCAGTTCGGGCATAACGATGCCAAAAAATCAAGCGAAGAAGATATTGAACAGCGGTATACAGACCCCGAAGGCGATAAAGATACAGAGGGCAGTTTCAAAAACAGCCTTTACAAAAATTATATCCTTCCCGTGCAGGAGGCAGGCGCAACGCCGATACTTCTTACGCCTATTTCCAGAAGAAATTTTGAAAACGGTCAGGTCAAGGACAGCCACGGCCTTTATGACGACGCCGTGAGAGAGCTTGCCGAAGAATTGGGGCTTACATGCATAGATATGACAGAGCTTACAAGCGCCGCATATAATGCCGTCGGCGAGCAAGGCGCAATGTACTACCATGCCGTTTATAATGACAGGGCAAAGGGCAGCAACGGCATAGACAATACGCATCTCAATCATTGGGGCGGTAAGCAAATAGCCTTTATGACAGCCGAGGCGCTTAACAAGGCGGGTGTTTTTGAATTGAAAGAACAGTCGGCTGAAGATGAGCAGCTTACACGCGGCGAATTTACAATGGCGCTTATGCGAGCATTGCAACTTGATGCGGATACGGAAGGCAGCGCAAATTTTGCCGATGTGAGAGCTGATGCAGAGTATGCCGAGGCTGTTGCCGAAGCCAAAGCCCTTAATATAGTCGTAGGTGACGAAAATGCGGTATTCAACGGTGACAGGGCTATAACATCACAGGAAATGGCGCTTATGCTTGAACGCGGTCTTGCGGCAAGCGGCGCGGAAATACCCGAAATATACGGTGAGGATATGAACGCAAGAGTGATGCTTGCCATATCCGATCTTCACAATATGGGCATTGAAATAAATAGCGAAAATACGGGCGCAGCCTGCTATAAAGCATTGATAGATGCCTATAATGCGGTAACCGATATAAAGAGCCTTGAGGCGGAGAAAGAACAGTCCGTCGATGAGATAGAGAAAACGGAGAATGTTGTTCTTGACGGCAAATAAGGCTAAATATCGGCAAAAAAGGAGATAAAAATGAAATTTTCTGATAAATTCGGGCGTTCGGAGGCAAATATCCTTATGGATCTGGACATAGCGAAACGCAGGCTTGAGGCACAGGGGCGCAAGGTGATAAATCTTTCGATAGGCACGCCCGACCTGCCGCCCGACAAGCACGTTATGGAAGTTGTTTCCAAAGGTTTTACCGATGCCGAAAACTATAAATACGGTATGACCGAAAGTCCGCAGCTTGTGGAGGCGGTCATAAACTGGTACAAGCGTCGTTATAATGTGACGCTGACTGCCGAAAACATACTTGCGGTAAACGGTTCGCAGGAGGGTATAGCGCATATAGGTTTTCCTTTGCTGAATGCCGGCGAAGTTGTTCTTGTACCCGATCCTTGCTATCAGATATTCGGTTTCGGGGCATTTTTGGCGGGCGCTAAGCTGCATTATATGCCGCTTCTGAAAGAAAACGACTATATTGTTGATATTGACCTTATACCGGAGGATATTGCAAAGCGTGCAAAATTTATGATAGTTTCTTATCCGAATAATCCGACTACGGCTCGGGCTGACGAGGATTTTTACAAAAAACTTATAGATTTTGCAAAAAAATACGATATTATCGTTATACACGACAATGCCTATTCCGAATTGATATATGACGGCGGAAAGGGTCTGTCTTTTTTGCAGTTTGAAGGCGCAATGGATATAGGCATAGAGTTCAACAGTCTGTCAAAATCCTACAATCTGACGGGGCTGAGGCTTAGTTTTGCTTTGGGCAATGCGGAGATAATAAAGCGTTTTCGCGCATTCCGTTCGCAGATAGACTACGGTATATGCATGGGCATACAAAATGCCGCTATTGCCGCTCTGAACGGTCCGCAGGATATTCTGGACAGAAACAGGGCGGAGTATAAAAAACGCAGGGATATGCTGTGCAGGGGTCTGAACGAGATAGGCTGGAAAGTGCCGACGAGCGGCGCGACTATGTTTACATGGTTCCCGATACCCGAAAAATATAGCGGCGACGACACAAAATTTGCGCTTGATCTGCTTGAAAAAGCAGGCGTGGTATGTGTTCCCGGTTCAAGTTTCGGCAAACACGGCAAGGGCTATGTGAGAATGGCTCTGGTAAGCCCGTGCGAGGTATTGAAAGCGGCAATAGATAATATAGATGCAAGCGGTGTATGCAAATAACGGCGGTCGTTGTAAATGTTTTTCAAAAATCATTTACAACGACTTTTTTTTGTGTTATAATCTAAAATAGTATTATTATGAGGTATTATGTTTGATAAAGGATATTGACACGGAGGTTTTTATATGGAAAGCGGAAAAAAAGGCGTTGTGCAAATATCGGACGATGTTATTTCGGTGATAGCAGCGACTGCCGCAAAGGAAATTAAGGGCGTTGCGGGGCTGAATACGCAGACAAACATTATGAATAAGCTGAGCAAAAAAAATATCGGCAAGGCAAAAGACGCCGAAATAGAGGTCACAGACGGCAATGTCAGTGTCAGCCTCGGCATAATAGCCGCATATGACTGCAAGGTAAGGGAAGTTGCAAAGTCTGTGCAGGATAATGTTAAAAATGCGATCGAAACGATGACGGGTCTTAATGTATCCGAAGTGAATGTTATTGTGACGGATATTTGCAGGGAAACGACGGCAGAGGAAGGATAATTACAGAAAACGCAGCAGCGGCATATGCGATAAGGAGAAACAGCATGAGTAGAAAAACTGCAAGAAAGCATATTCTGAATATTGTTTTTCAGGCGGAATTTGATGTCGATGTCGAAATAGAGCAGATAATGGCTGTATACGATGAGGAATTTAAAACGACGGAGGGTGTTACCGACGAGAAACTTGATACCGAAGAAAAAGACATCGAAAGCAAGGCGGACAAACTCAGGACTATCAAGAAAAACGACAGAAAATTTATTATAAGCGAGGCAAAGGGCGTAATTGAAAATAAGAGAAAACTGGATGACATTATCGAGCCCGCGCTGGAGAAATGGGAGATAGATCGCCTTTCAAAGGTGGACCTTTCGATACTCAGGATAGCCGTGTATGAGATATTGTTTGCGGAGGATATTCCCAATGCAGTCGCCGCAAATGAGGCAGTACAGCTTGCAAAGCTGTTCAGCGGCGGCAATGCGCCGAAATTCATAAACGGTGTGCTGGGGAAAGTGATAAAACAGGTGGAGAATGAAGGGCAGAATATTTAAGGTTTCTCAGATAAACAGCTATATAAGGCGTATTTTTGACAGCGATGTGGTGTTGAGCGAACTCAGGGTCGAGGGCGAAATATCCAATTTTAAAGATCATTATTCAAGCGGACATTTGTATTTTACGCTGAAAGACGAAACGGGCAGCGTTGACTGCGTTATGTTTGGACCTTATGCAAGAAAGATAGGTTTTAAACCGTATAACGGGCTTGAGGTGCTTGTATGCGGAAAAGTTTCGCTGTATGAAAAGGCGGGCAGATACAGCATATATGTGAACGAGATGCTGCCTGCCGGTATCGGCGCGCTTTATATTGAGTTTGAAAGGCTGAAAAATAAACT
>CANRCU010000178.1 GCA_947629215.1 uncultured Clostridia bacterium | reverse complement strand
AGCGGGTCCGGCGTTATTTCCGCAGGAAATTAGCGATGCTTTATGCGCCGACCAAAGGTCGGCACAAGCCTCTTTATTCGTTGTAAAAAAACTGAATGAAATGCTTGCATTTCATTCAAGGGGGTTGTCGCTTTGCGATACCCCCCCCTTACAAACAAGATATTATAGGTGGTGTTTTTATGAGAAGATCAGGTATACTTTTACATCCCATAAGTTTGCCGAGCCATTACGGCATAGGCGACCTTGGGGCAGAGAGCTATGCGTTTGTCGATTTTCTGGCAAAGGCAGGGCAGAAATTATGGCAGGTGCTGCCGTTTGGGCATACGGGGTTCGGGGATTCGCCGTATCAGAGTTTTTCGACTTTTGCGGGGAATCCGTTGATGATAAGCCCCGACATACTTGTTAACGACGGGTTATTGAGTGATGACGATATTGCGGAAATACCGTATTTTGACCCATGCAAAATTGAATACGGCAGGGTGATAGAGTACAAATATTCGCTCTATCGCAAGGCGTTTGCGGCATTTGACAAGCGTACAAAGGGCTACACTGTCTTTTGCAGGAAAAACAAATTCTGGCTTGACGATTATGCTTTATTTATGGCGCTTAAAAATTATTTTGCCGAAAAGCGCAAATACGGCGGTGAAACTCCGGAATACAAGGCTTATCGCAAAAGTCTGAGGAAGTATATGACGGTGAATGCCATAAAGGATTGTTATTACGGTGCAAGCTGGAACAGTTTTCCCGAAGAGCTGCGTGACAGGGATCCCGCTGCAATCGCAAAGTATCAAAAATTACTCAAAAGTGAGATCGATTTTTACAAGTTTATACAGTTCACCTTTTTCAAGCAATGGGGTGAGTTAAAGAAATACGCGAACGAAAACGGTATTAAAATAATAGGGGATATACCCATATTTGTTGCAGCCGACAGCGCGGACACATGGAGCAGGCGCGAGATATTCCACATAGACGAAAAGGGGTTCCCGACGGAGGTAGCCGGTGTGCCGCCCGATTATTTCAGTGCGGACGGTCAGCTTTGGGGGAATCCGTTATATGACTGGGAGAAGCTCAAAGAAGAGGATTACGACTGGTGGGTAAAGCGTGTGGAGAGTATCCTTGGGGCTGTGGATATAGTCAGGATAGACCATTTTAGGGCATTTGAGAGTTACTGGTCGATACCTTTCGGTGCAAAGACGGCAAGGAAGGGAAAGTGGAAAAAGGGTCCCGGAGAGGCGTTATTCAATGCCATAAAAGAGAAATTAGGGAAGTTGGATATTATAGCCGAAGACCTTGGGGATCTGAATCCGGAGGTTATTGAGTTACGTGACAAGCTCGGGTTACCGGGTATGAAGGTATTGCAGTTTGCGTTTGGGAGTCCGGACAATCCGTATTTTCCGCATAATTTTGAGAGCAGCAACTGTGTTGTATATACCGGAACGCATGACAACGACACCACTCTGGGGTGGTACATGAGTTGTGACGAAAAGACGAAGGATTTTGTGCGGAGGATACTGAATGCGGACGGAAGCAATATTGTTCGGGATATGATAAGGTGGGCTATATCAAGCAGTGCCGAGTATTGTATAATACCTGTGCAGGATGTTCTTGGGTACGGGTGTGATACGCGTATGAATACGCCCGGTGTAAGCGGGGGAAACTGGCAGTTCAGGTTTGAGAAGGGGCGGCTGAATGACGAGGCAGCGGCGTATCTTAAGTATTTGTGTACGTTGTTTAACCGATAAATTGTTGTGGGGCGGTTATTGTGGGGCGCTGCCCCACGCCCCGCAAGCCCTTTGTAAAGGGCTTGACCCTAAACTTTAATTTATGGGGCTACGCCCCATACCCCAACTTTGGGGATAAGGAACTCAATATTTTCGGGTAACTTTAGCGTCGCAGACTAAGATCCGCAGGACGGGCTTTGCTCGTCCGAGGAAAAGAGGGAGTCGCCGACCTTCGGGAGGCACGAATCTCTTTATTCATTGTTAAAAAAAGCTGCATAAAATGCTTGCATTTTATGCAATAAAAAAGTGGGAGTCGCCGACCTTTGGGAGGCACGAATCTCTTTATTCCTATGCTACTCATGAATGAACAGCAAAGCTGTTCATTCAATAAAAAAATGCTTGCATTTTATGCAAAGAATTAGGAGGTAAACTATGAAAGAATTAAAAATAAATACTCCTTCCGCGGAGTATCCCATATACATAACCGACAATTTTGGCGGGCTGACCGGTGCGTTAAAAAAAGCGGGGCTTGAAGGCAGAAAGCTTTGTATCATCACCGACAGCAATGTTGCGCCGATATATCTTGAAAGTATAAAAGACCTGCTCGGTGAGTGGGAAATATCGAGTTATATTTTCAAAGCAGGCGAGGAAAGCAAACAGCTTGATACCATACGTGATTTTTACATGCATTTTCTGAATGAAAAGCTGGACAGGCGTTCCGTGCTTATTGCGCTCGGCGGCGGTGTTACGGGTGATATGACGGGTTTTGCGGCGGCTACTTATTTACGCGGCATACCGTTTATACAGATACCGACTACCCTACTTGCGCAGGTCGACAGCAGTGTCGGCGGGAAAACGGGCGTTGACCTTCTTGGCAACAAAAACATGGTAGGGGCTTTTTATCAGCCTAAACTTGTGTACATAAATCACAAAACGCTTGGAACTCTGCCCTACAAGCAAGTCGCAGCCGGTCTTGCCGAGGCTGTGAAAACAGCTTATATAGCCGACAGAGAACTTCTTGAATATTTTGACAAGAACAAGGCAAAAATAAAGGTGTTATCGGACGAAGAAATATCGCATGTTATATATGAATGCTGCAAAGCGAAGGCTTATGTGGTAGACCAAGACGAGAAAGAAAGCGGTCTGAGGGAGATACTCAATTTCGGACATACTTTCGGGCATGCTATAGAGATGTTATCGGGGTTTGAGCTTTTGCACGGGGAATGTGTTTCCGTCGGCATGGTCGCAGCGATGCGGCTGAATGCTTTGATGGGGCAGACTTCCGAAAGCGAGCTTAAACACATGGAAGAGCTGCTTTCCTTCTTTGATTTGCCTATAAAAGCAAATGGTTTTGACACACAAACCGTATACGAGCAGATGTTCTATGACAAAAAGACCAAAAACGGCAGGCTCAATCTTGTTCTGCTGAAGGAAACGGGCAGCGCCTATACCGAAAAAAATGCCGACGGCGCCGATATAAAAGCTGCCATAGACTATATCACAACGGAGTAAAAAAAATATGCTGCCAATACTTATTATAGCAATACTTGTGGTCGCCGACCAGCTGAGCAAGTTTATTGTTCTGACCGAGCTTAAACCGATATATCAGATAACCGTTATAGACAACTTTTTTTATCTGACATATCTTGAAAACCGCGGCGCTGCCTTTGGCGCAATGCAGGGGGCGCGTTGGTTTTTTGTTGCGCTTGCCGTTGTTGTTATGGCTGCGGGCGCGATCTATTACAAAAAAATGGTGAAAACGCCGCACAATCTATGGCTGAGAACGGCGCTTTTGCTCATATGCGGCGGAACGGCAGGCAATGTTACAGACCGTGTTTTTCGCGGATATGTGGTGGATTTTCTGGATTTTATAATATTCGGTTATGATTTTCCCGTTTTTAATATTGCGGATGTATGCATAGTTCTCGGAACGGCGATATTGGTGGGCGGGATCCTTATTTTTGACGGGGGAGAAAAGGTATAATGCTTTACACAGCCGAAAAACAGGACGAAAACAAGAGAATAGACGTATTTCTTGCCGAGGAGATAGAGGATATATCCCGAAGCGCTGTGCAAAAGCAGCTCTTGCTCGGGAATATACTTGTAAACGGCTTAAAGGTCGGCAAAAATTACAGACTTGCCGCGGGTGACAATATAACAGCCGAATTTCCCGAACCCGAAACGCCCGAAATACTGCCCGAAGATATACCGCTTGATATTCTGTATGAGGACAGCGAGCTGATAGTCCTTAACAAGCCGCAGGGAGTTGTTGTACACCCTGCGCCGGGGCATTACACGGGGACGCTCGTAAATGCGCTGATGTACCACTGCGGGAACGATTTGTCGGGCATAAACGGGGTATTGCGCCCCGGTATCGTACACCGCATAGACAAAAACACAAGCGGTGTGCTTGTTATTGCCAAAAGCGACCGAGCGCATTATTCGCTTTCAAAACAACTTGCCGAACACAGTATGACAAGGGAATACAATGCTATAGTTTACAACTGTTTCGACATTAAGTACGGCATGGTAAACGCGCCCATAGGCAGGGATCCGAAAGACAGGAAAAAAATGGCTGTTGTGCGGGACAAAAATGCAAGGCACGCAGTAACGCATTATACCGTTTTACAAAAACTGAAGGGAAATTATACATTGTTAAAATTAGAGCTGGAAACGGGGCGTACTCACCAGATAAGGGTGCATATGTCGTATATCGGGCATCCGCTGCTTGGCGACAATGTTTACGGACCAAAGCGTTCGCCTTTTGCTTTGAAAGGTCAGGTGCTTCATGCAAAAAAGCTTGGGTTCATGCACCCCGTTACGGGCGAATATATGAAGTTTGATACCCCCCTGCCCGAATATTTTCAACGTCTTATAAATACGATATAACATTATTTGTAAATTTTGTATACATAATAAAACATATCTCACCAAAAATTGTTAATAAATTTTATTGAAATAAAACGGTTTATTATGTTAAAATAAAGTCCGTAATTTCAGACATATTATAAAGAAAAGAGAGATCTTATGAGAACTAAGCGTGAAGATATAAGAAACATAGCAATAATAGCCCATGTCGACCACGGCAAAACAACGCTTGTCGACGAGCTGTTGAAACAAAGCGGTACTTTCCGTTCAAATCAGGTCATACGCGAACGTGTTATGGACAGCGGAGATATAGAGCGTGAACGCGGTATAACCATACTTTCAAAAAACACATCGGTCTATTATGAGCATACCAAAATAAATATTGTCGATACCCCCGGTCATGCCGATTTCGGCGGTGAGGTGGAGCGTGTGCTTAAAATGGTTAACGGTGTTGTTTTGGTCGTTGACGCATACGAAGGCGCTATGCCGCAGACCAAATTTGTGCTGAAAAATGCGCTTGCGCTCGGTCTGCCCGTTGTTGTCTGTGT
>CANRCU010000177.1 GCA_947629215.1 uncultured Clostridia bacterium | reverse complement strand
ATCCGCTTTTCCTTATGGTCTTTAAATGGGGCATTGCGGGCGCAGCCATAGCAACGCTTGTTGCAAAAGTACCGTGCGCGATCATAGGTCTTGCAATAATGCTGCGCAAAAACGACGATATAGGGCTTGAACCGCTTAAATTCAGATATGACGGTGAGAAGCTGGCAAAAATAATCAGAATAGGCCTGCCGACGGCCGTAGGCAGCAGCACAATGCAGTTCGGCTTTTTGCTTATGACCAAAAACGTGCTCGAATTTGGCGATCAGGCAATGGCTGCTTACGGTATAAGCAACCGCATAAACGGCATTATCACAACACCGTCAACCGCGGTCGGTTCGGCTGTGGCAACGATAGTCGGGCAGAATGTCGGCGCAAATAATATGAAACGCGCGGAAGAAGCATACAAAAAAGCGCGAATAATGATAGTCGCCTTTTTGTTCATAAGCGGTATGATACTTTCAAGACCGTTTGTTTCAACGGGTGTAGTCGGTATCTTTTCAAAAGATGCCTCGGTAATACCTATGGCTGCGGATTTTCTGTCGATAATGGCGTTCTGGTGCTGGACAAACGGCATACACAACACCACATCGGGGCTTTTTCAAGGCACGGGCAACACGCTTTACACAATGGTCGTGGAGGTATCAAGGCTTTGGGTATTCCGCTTTGCAACGCTTTTTATATTCAAACATTTTCTGCATATGGAAGAACGCAGCGTCTGGTTCTCGGTCGTTGTCAGCAACGGTATTTCGGCATTTATACTGTGGGTGCTTTATAAAGCAGGGCTTTGGCGCAATGTTGTGGGCAGAAAACAAAAGTAAAAGATTGACATTTTAAACAGCATATGATAAAATAGCGGTAAGCGTTCCCCTTTTTGGGGGACTGTCATCGGGGGAGCCTGAAAACAGGCTGAGAGGAGAGCATATCTCGACCCTTTGTACCTGATACGGATAATGCCGGCGCAGGGAGCTTGTTTCATATGTTCCGTGCGGGGCTTCGGTCTGGCGATAAATATCGCGCCGAAGCTTTTGTTATATAAAAATATTATTGGTCTGACAGGAGGAGAACTTAATGACACAATGGTCAACACAGATGGAAGCAGCAAAAAAAGGTATAATAACGCCGCAAATGAAAGTCGTTGCCGAAAAAGAATATCGTGAACCCGAATTTATAAGGCAGATGTGCGCCGAGGGTAAAATCGTTATCTGTGCAAACAAAAACCACAAATGCCTTGACCCCAACGGCGTGGGTTCGATGCTTAAAACAAAAATAAATGTAAATCTTGGCGTTTCACGCGATGTAAAAGATTATGATATTGAGATGCAGAAGGTCATGAAGGCTGTGGATATGGGCGCAGAAGCAATAATGGACCTCTCCTCTCACGGGGATACGACGGTCTTCCGCCGCAAGCTCACAAGCGAATGCCCCGCAATGATAGGAACCGTACCCGTATACGACAGCGTTATACATTATCAGCGTGATCTCGACACACTCACAGCAAAGGATTTTATCGATGTGGTAAGGCTTCACGCGCGTGACGGCGTTGATTTTGTAACGCTGCACTGCGGCATAACACGCAAAACGATAGACCAGATAAAAAAACACAAAAGAAAAATGAATATCGTGTCAAGGGGCGGTTCGCTCGTGTTTGCGTGGATGACAATGACGGGCGAAGAAAACCCGTTTTATGAATATTTTGACGAGATACTGGATATATGCCGCGAATATGATGTGACCATTTCTCTCGGCGATGCCTGCCGTCCGGGCTGTATAGCCGATGCGGGCGATGTTTGTCAGATAGAAGAACTTGTTCGCCTTGGGGAACTGACAAAACGCGCGTGGGCAAAGGATGTTCAGGTCATGGTAGAAGGTCCGGGACATGTGCCGCTTAACGAAATAGAGGCAAATATGAAAATACAACAAAGCATATGTATGGGCGCGCCTTTCTATGTGCTTGGACCTATTGTAACGGATATTGCTCCGGGTTATGACCATATCACATCGGCAATAGGCGGCGCAGTCGCTGCCTCGGCAGGCGCAGCCTTCCTCTGCTATGTTACGCCTGCCGAACATCTCGCTCTGCCGAACTTGGACGATGTAAAACAGGGTATAATGGCAAGCAAAATAGCCGCTCATGCCGCAGATATAGCCAAAGGCATACCCCATGCAAAGGACATTGACAACCGCATGGCAGATGCAAGACGCGCTCTCGACTGGGAAAAACAATGGGAATGTGCGCTTGACCCCGAATATGCAAAAAGCATACGCGAAAGCCGTGCACCCGAACATGACGACACCTGTTCTATGTGCGGTAAATTCTGCGCTGTAAGAAGTATGAACAAGGCGCTTAATAACGAGCATATAGATATTTTGTGATTTTTATCGACTGAGTAAGACCCTCGCTTTTTAGGCGGTGGGTCTTACTATTGTATTCGGCTTGTTTTTCATACCTAATACAACAGAAAATACCAAAAGAGGCGGGAACTTATCTGTCGGTTGAATCTTCGGCTTTGTTGAAGTTCTTATAATTACGGTCTGTATCCGAAAGGGAGTTTTTGAATTGAGCAGTTACGAGAGTTTTGCAAAAGTATATGATACATTTATGTCTAATATACCTTATGATAAATGGGTAGATTATATAGAAAGAATATGGAAAAAATTCGGGCTTAAACCAAAATTGGTTCTCGATCTTGCATGCGGCACGGGGAATATTTCTTTTCGTTTTGCACAAAAAGGCTATGAAATGATAGGTATAGATCTTTCTTCCGATATGCTTGAGGCGGCAACGGAAAAAAATGCGCTTCTGCCGCCCGAGGCAAAATCGGTTTTGTATCTTGAACAGGATATGTGTGAATTTGAGCTTTACGGCACGGTAGACTGTGTTCTCTGCCTTTGCGACAGCATAAATTACATAACCGATGAAAATGAGCTGCTTACGGTTTTTAAACTTGTCAACAACTATCTTGAACCTCGCGGTCTTTTTATTTTTGATATAAATACAATATATAAGTTCAAAAATGTGCTTGCCGACAACAGTTACAGCCAAACTACCGAAGACGCAGCCTATACGTGGGAAAATTATTATGATGAAGATGAATGTATAAACGAATTTTATACAAACTTTTTTATAAAAAATACGGACGATGCTTATGACAGATATGAAGAATGTCACTATGAACGCGGATATACAATAGAGAAAATATCCGAGCTGCTTGAAAAAGCAGGGCTTATTACAGAAGGCATTTTTAACGATAACACCTTTGATGAACCCGATACAAAAAGCGAAAGGGTGTATTTTGTTGCGCGTGAATGTGGCAAGGGCAAGGACGGAGTTTCACATGTTTTTGATATATCCTGATTTAAGCTACGGGAGCTTAACAATAACAGTAAGTATCCGCCGCCTGAGAGGCGGCGGTCTTACTTAGCCGATAAGCTTGTTATTTACCGATATATTTTTTTCGCGTAGCCATACCGCCGCGAATATGCCGTTCGGCTTTATTCAGTTCCAGTATATTGCGTGCCGCTTTTGCAAGGGTGGGATCTATCCGCAAAAGACGGTCGGTTATGTCTTTATGGACCGTCGACTTGCTTATGCCGAATTTTTTTGCCGTTTCCCGGACTGTTGCTTTGCTTTGTATAATATATTCTCCGACTTCTATTGCCCTTTGTTCAATATATGCTTTCATGACAGCTCCAAAATGTTTTTGTACATTGTATGCAGCCGACCGTTAAAAAATACAAAACATATGTAACAGCAGTCGGAAATGTTTGAAAAAAAAGGCTGCCGCAAACAGCATTTTACCGTTTGCGGCAGCCTATTGTTATATTTTCCGATCAGAAATTTTTGGAGCCATCGCCGCCGTTAAGTTCTACATAGGAATATTTTTTGTATTTCTTTTGTACGCCTGTAACGCTGAGAGTAAGCATATCCATTACATCTGTATCGGTATTGAATGATATAACGGTGATCATCGGTCCGATATATTCTTTTTTCATAATAAATTACCTCCTGTTCAGCCTTTGATTATTTCAGCGCCGATATTCTCGTAAAGAGTTCTTGCTGCTGTGTTTGCGTCGTCCTTACCGTCATTCTCGACCTCGATAGCATACAGACAATAGTCGGTATCATTGCTTTCGTTAAGAGAATCCACAAAATCGCTCGGATAATATACGGCGCCGTCTTTTGTTTCCATAGAATCATAAACTTCTCCGCCGTTGTCGGCAGCGCCGGAACCTTCCAAAAGTCCTTTATCCTTATTTATGAATCTTACATCCGTTATATTTTCGTTGACAATGTCATCTTTTACGACAACAGCAACTATATAACTTGTATCGCCGTTGTAAAGCACAGCCGAGGCAACACCGTTTTCGCCTATATCGGCTGCCGTGATTATACCTACATTGTCATTGCTGTCAACGCCGGCTTTAAGCTCTGTCTTGCCCTCGATGCGTCTTGCATTGTTAACTCTGAATGTGTCATATAGAGTGACTGTCGAATTTTCGATATTTGCAAGTTCTATGTTGCCGGCTATCATATCGTCTGCTTCAAGGCTGATATTACCTATTGTAACAACGCCGATAGCGGTATTTGTATTATTCTCGTCAAATATCTCGCTGCCGTCCGTAATACCCGAATTGTCAAGCATATCCGAGCCGACAACAACATACAGCCTGAGTCTGCCTTTTTCTTTGTCATAGACAAATTTTTTGTATGCCGCTCTTTCAACGAGCGTATCCGACCAAGCTATATCTATATTGTCGACATCTTTGTCGGATATTTCAAAATCGCTCTGGAAAGCTATCGTATAACCGGTATCTTCTTCAAGATAGAGCTGCATCATGGCATTTCTGTCATCGTCGTCATTTGTAAAGACGAACTTGCCGGATACGGAGTTTTCATCTTCCGCAGCATAAAGCGCTATCGGACTGTTCTGAGCAGCGAACGCATTAAACGTCATCGGTGCATTATTGTTAACGGTGGATATATCTTCTTCGGTCTTGTTCTCAGAACCTATCTTTATAACAGGCAGCTCTGCGGGAACTTCTGCCGAAAGCGTATTGCTGACAAGTCTTTCGCCTTCAAGCGTAGTCGCATCGTCCACACGGTAAAGCTCTGCTGTTACGCTCTTTGGCAATGCAGGCAAAGCACCGTTTTCGGGTTCTATAACATATATCCATGTACCGTCCGATA
>CANRCU010000176.1 GCA_947629215.1 uncultured Clostridia bacterium | reverse complement strand
TAAAGGATTTTGCGGGGCTGAAAAAGGACGTTGTGACTATCGGTGCAAGAGATCATATCGAAATATGGGATGCCGACAATTACAGGGCATATGAACGTGAAACCGAGGTCAGCGAAGAAGAAATGCTGGCAGCTCTGGCACAGTACGGATTGTAAGCAGGTGACGGTATGGAGTTTAAACATATATCGGTCTTGCTTGAAGAATGTATAGAAGGGCTGAATATCAGACCCGACGGAGTATATGTCGACGGAACGCTCGGCGGCGGAGGACACAGTTTTTATATAGCCTCGGTGCTTTCAAAAGAGGGCAGGCTTATCGGTATAGACCGTGATGCCGATGCAATAGCGGCGGCAAAAAAAAGACTGGCAGCATTTGACAATGTTACCTATGTACATGAAAATTTTTCTCGGATAGAAGAAATAGCCGAGAAAGAACAGCTTTACAAAAGCGGAATTGACGGAATTTTACTGGATCTTGGCGTATCCTCCTTTCAACTGGATGAAGCGAAGAGAGGCTTTTCTTATCAACATGACGCACCGCTTGATATGCGCATGGACGTAAGAAAAAGTTTCTCTGCTTATTCGGTTGTAAATACCTACCCGCAGGACGAGCTTTACCGCATCATACGGGATTACGGCGAGGAGAAATGGGCCAAACGTATCACAGAATTTATAGTAAACGAACGTCGGATAAAACCTATCGAAACGACTTTCGAGCTGGTCGGCGTTATAAAAAAGGCAGTGCCGAAGGGGGCAAGAGCCGACGGGCCTCACCCCGCAAAACGCACATTTCAAGCTATACGTATAGAGGTAAACGGGGAGCTTGAAATACTTGAAAATACGATCGAAAAAATGGCTGAGCTGTTAAATCCGGGCGGCAGGATATGTATAATAACCTTCCATTCCCTGGAGGACAGGATAGTCAAGAATACATTCAGGCGGCTTGCCGATCCGTGTACCTGTCCGCAGGATTTTCCCGTATGTGTATGCGGCAAAAAGCCTGTCATAAAGATAATTACCAAAAAACCTATACTGCCAAGCGAAGAAGAACTTGGCATTAACAAGCGTTCGCACAGCGCAAAATTAAGAATAGCGCAAAAGATATAACGTTCGGTCTGACAGCCGACGGAAAGGAGTGGGTAATATGCGAAACACAGCGCCTCGAAGAAGAACCAATGTTATTGAGGGACGCAACTCATATATGTATATGAACAGCAGTGTTGCACCTGTGCTTCCGCAGCGTGAATATCCGCCGAAAAGAAAAAGAACAGTACCTGCGGAAAGAAGCTATGTCAGGGTAAGAGAAAGGGTCAATGCATATATTCTGCCTATAGTTTTTTGCATTATTACGATCGTATCTCTTTCGCTTGCTCTGCTTTGCATATATGCAAAAAAAGGCGAGATCAAGTCGGAAATGACAAGTGTGCGCCGGCTTACACGGCAGGTGGATGCATCTACAGAGCGTATCGAGATGAAACTTAACGAAACCTTGGATATGGAAGAAATAAAGAAAACGGCTGTTACCAAATTCGGTATGCAGGCGGCGGTGCCGTATCAGATTGTCAGTATAAATGTTCCGAAAGACAGTTATTCGGTACAGTATGACGACGATGTGGCAAAAGCAAAAAAAGAGAGTTTTCTCGAAAAAATCGGTCTGAAAAAAGATTAACAAAAATGACCGTGAACAGCAGTAAGGGGTATTTATGAATGCAGAAGAAACAAAAGGATGATACGCCGGTAAAAAAAGCAAGTGTATCAAATACAGTGAACGGCGCAAAGGTAATTTTTATGATGATCGTACTTATTGCGGTAATAGCTGCAATAGGTGTGGGTCGTGTTACATATATTAAACTTGTTCATGGCAACGAGTACGAGTCGGAGCTGAAAAGTATGCTTATGACCGGCGGTGATAAGTCGATACTTCCTACAAGAGGCAGTATACTGGACTGCAATCAGATGCCGCTTGCTACGTCGACGGTGGTTTACACGGTGGTGCTTGATGTAAGGCTCATGGTGCAGGAATATCTTGCAAACACGGGTGAAAAAGCCGACGATGATACGAAAAAAGCGGCTGAGGAGAAATGGAACAAAACGCTTGAAATGCTCAACCAATTGCTTGATATACCCATGGAAACTCTTACCGGTTATGTAAAATATGATGCAAACGGGGTACCGGCTGAGGATACAAATTATAAGGTGCTTGCCAAAAAAGTACCTTACGAAACGGGTCAACAGTTAAAAGCGCTGAATTATGCGTGGATAATTTGTGAGGACGACAATCTCAGGGTATATCCGCAAAAAAATATGCCTTCGCAGGTGATTGGCTTTATAAACGGCGATAACGGCGAAAGCTCATGGGGGCTTGAAAATTATTACAATACCGAAATGACCGGTGTCGCAGGGCGTGAGTTCCGCGCTGTCAACGACGATTCAAACGTTGTTACAAAAAATGCATCTGCCGTACAGGGTTGTACTCTTGTATCGACCATAGATACAACGCTTCAGCAATATGCGGACGAGGCGTGCAGAAATGCATATCTGGCATATGAACCCGAAAATACGGCTTGCATAATTATGAACCCTAAAACGGGCGCCATACTTGCCATGTCACAGTATCCCACATTCGATCCCAATGCGCCGAGCAACCTTAGTAAAGAGGTAGAAGAGGGGCTGAAAAAAACATGGGATCGCTATGACGAGGATACAAAAAAGTCGATAGGTATGGATTTTGACGCTTGGAAAAATTATAAATCATGGCGTAATTTTGCTATAACCGAAACTTACGAACCCGGTTCCATATATAAGCCGATACTTGTGGCAATGGCGCTTGAAGAGGGCGTTATAAGCCCTAACGAAACTTTCTACTGTCCCGGTAAAAAGGTAGTTGCCGATTACGAGATAGGATGTCACAATTTAGACGGTCACGGTACTATATCGCTTGAAGATGCGCTTGCGGACTCCTGCAACGTGGCTATGATGGAGATAATAACCAAACTTGGCGCCGAAAAATATTATAATTGGCACAAAGCATTCGGTTACGGTGAAAAAACCGGTATCGACCTTCCGGGTGAGGTCAGCGCGGATTCGCCGAATTTAAGTTACAGTCTTGACCAGCTGCACAGCGCAGAGCTGGCAACAAGCTCTTTCGGTCAGGGCTTTAATGCAACGGCGCTGCAATCGCTGAATGCGCTTTGCGCAGCCATAAACGGCGGCAACCTTATGCAGCCGTATGTTATCTCTCAGGTTCTGGACAGCAACGGAGGGCTTGTCAAAGAAAATAAGCCGACCGTGATAAGAAAAGTTATCTCAAAAGAAACTTCCGATATTATAAGAAAATATCTTGAAAGTGTGGTACAGTCCACAGGTACAGGCCGTAAAGCCGTTATAGAGGGCTATGCCATAGGCGGAAAAACGGGTACGGCAGAGCAGGGCAACCGCGACGACGACGAATATACTTTAAGTTTTATAGCGTATATGCCCGTTGAGGACCCCGATATTATAGCAATGACGGTCATACACCGTCCGCCGGGATATTATGACGGCAGTGACATATCGCCCGTGCCTATGCTGAAAGATGTGCTGTTAAAGATAATAGATTATAAGGGATACCAGCCGAGCTATGATGCAGATGCCTCTGACGATAGCGGAGCAATAAACGAAAATCAGACGGAAATAGGCGATTATGTCAATACAAATCTTGCCGAAACGGTAAAACAGCTCAACAGCCAAGGTATAAATTACGAGCTTATAGGCAACGGAGATACCGTATTCAAGCAGAATCCGCCTGCCGGCACAAGGATAAACAAAGAATCGAGCATAGTGTTGAATATAAGCTCAAGCGGCAAAAGCGAGCTTGTGAGCGTACCCGATGTAATGGGGCTTGACAGTGAAGATGCCGTAAAGACGATAGAGGCTATGGGCTTTACTTGCTTTGTGGAAAACAACAACGGCGTTCAAATCTCCGATGAGGAAGATACCGAAAACAACGACGAAGAAGATACCGACGAAGATGCCGATGCCGGTAGCGACGATTATTACGAGAACAAAGACAACGAATTGAAAGACAAGGTCGGCGCAGGTCAGGTATATGCGCAGGTACCACAGGCGAATGTGAAAATAACAAGAGATACGCCTGTGAAAATAAAGGTAAGCTGATCGCACATCATTTTGCGGTCTGTATAAATTTTTTTCTTCTTTTATTTTATATTTTTTTCTGTGACAGGTGAAAAGCACATCGAAAGATGCGCTTTTTGCCTTTTACGGCGGCAAAATCAAGAAAATATTACATTTTGCAAACATATTAAAACGATATGTAAATAATTGACTTTTTTTTTCATATGATGTAAAATAAATATATTCGCATTATACCTGTACTGTACCTGCCGTGTTAATGGGCATATCGGTATGAATACAGACGGGTGATTCGTATTTCAAAGAGGGAGATCGGCAATGAAACATGAAGTAAGTGACAAATTTATAGAAAAAACATTGGTAGATGTCTTTTTACAGCTTGCCCGTGTAAATATTGTTACGGGCGAATATGTATATCTGAAAAAAAGCGAGGAGTTCGGCAGCGATTTTGAAAATATAACCAACATTTATGATTATATGCGTATATTAGCTACCGAAAAATATATGTATGAGGAATATACGGAGGCATATCTGCGTTTTTCCGATCCCGAATATGTTAAGGAAAGAGTTTTCGGCGGCGAAAGAAAAATATTTTACGGCTATAGGCGCAAAACGGTTTCGGGCGAGGCAAAATGGGTGATATTCTGCATTTTTTCTTCATCCGAGTGCAGCCCCGAAGATCCGTGGACGGTATTCGGTCTGATGGAGTCCGATACGGATTCCACGGCGGTCGCTGCCGCAATGTCCGCACTTTCCGTTATATATCACAAAATTTTGTATATCAATCTTGAAAATGACAGCTTTGAGATAATAAAGGCTGACGGGAAGGATATGCCGCCCGAAGATATAACCCAAATAACCGAATGGCTAAGGATATTTGCCGAAACGGGCAATGTTCATGAGGAGGATCTTGATGTTTATTATGATTTTATCAAGGTCGACAAGATAAAGGAGCATTTCGCCGATAAAAGGACAAGGCTTTCATGCAGATACAGAAGAAAATCTCATCAGGGCGGCTACCGATGGGCGCAAATGGATATTGTGCCTCGTTCGGAAAGCGG
>CANRCU010000175.1 GCA_947629215.1 uncultured Clostridia bacterium | reverse complement strand
CCTCGTTTTCCGAAAAGCCCTTATTTATTGGTGTTTCAGAGATTTTGTTTAGTCAGCAAGCAAACTGTTTCAACGTGGCGTGTTTTTGTAAATTCATCTATTGCCTTGATGTGCATACGGTAAACCCAACGTAGATCATAGTCCATGTCAACGGCTATCTGCTCCCAAGACTGAAAGCACAGATACCTTTTTTCAAGAATGGTTTGGTATTCAATACGCTTTATATTTTTTATTTCCGATATAAGCTTCTGCTTGAGATCTACAAGTTCATCAATATCGGAGTTTATTTCGTTTTCGAGGTCTATTATTTTAACGATGACATTTTCCATCTTGTGATTATTTCTTGTGCGGCTCACCACAGTATCACTTAAAGTTGCTGTAGCCTTATGTGCCAGATCATGCAGGGAAGAGACCATTTCTATTTTGCTGTTTATCCTTTGGTCTATGTAAAAAGCCTGTGATAAATATTCCTTTGTCTTTTTCTGTTCCTGAGTCATTATTCTTCCTCCAATGTTCTCAATAATTGGTTTCCGTCAATATCGGTCAAACCGCAGAACCATTTTGATTTAAAAAATCGTTCCGTTTCGATTTTGGTTTTTATAGCTTCACCGTACTTCGGATTTTTCTTCAGCTTGTATGCGGCATCACGGTAGTCCCGAACCGCCTGAATGATTATTGCATTTGCCAAGTCCTCCAAGCATTCTTCAAACGATTTCATGTGAGCGCCTCCAAGTTTGCTTTTACGGCATCTATCAAAGCCGACTGTGTGCTGTCCTTTTCGGATAAGGCTCTCATTATCTGTTCGTCAATCGTGCCTTTCGTTATGATGTGCATTATAACAACGGTTCTTGCCGTCTGTCCCTGCCGCCATAATCTTGCGACCGTCTGCTGATACAGTTCCAAAGACCATGTAAGTCCGAACCACACCAAAGTCGAACCGCCTTGCTGAAGATTTAAACCGTGTCCGGCAGAGGCAGGGTGTATAAGGGCAACGGGGATCTTCCCTTCGTTCCATCGGCTCATGCTTCTATCCGTATCAAGTTTTTCAAACGGTATTTTCAGCTCTGAAAGGCGGCGGCTTATCCTTTCAAGGTCGTGTTTGAACCAATATGCCACAAGCAGCGGTTTCCCGTTTGCTGCTTCGATTATATCTTCCAAAGCATCCAATTTGCGGTCATGTATTTTTACAACATCTTCGTTATCTGAATAAACTGCTCCGTTTGCCATCTGACACAGCTTGCCGGAAAGGGCGGCGGCATTGGCGGCGGTAACATCGCCTTTGGGAAGTTCAAGCACAAGCTCCGATCTCAGCTTTTCATATTTTCGTTCCTCGATCTTGGATAAGTACACCTCATAGCTGCTGTTTATCAGTTCCGGCATCTGCAAATAATCATCTGCTTTCATGGATATCGTAATATCGGAGATTTTCTTGTATATTTCTTCTTCCGCGCCTGGAAGAGGCTTATAACTGTATACTATGGGACCGTTCATTTTATCGGGTCGGAAATACTGTGTCCGATACTGCCCGATAAATCTGCCAAGCCTTCTGCCCATATCAAGAAGTTTAAATTCGGCATATAAGTCCATAAGCCCGTTTGATGATGGTGTACCCGTAAGACCTACGATTCGTTTGACAAGCGGTCTGACTTTCATAAGTGACTTAAAACGTTTGGCTTGGTGATTTTTGAAAGATGACAGTTCATCAATAACAAGCATATCGAAATCGAAATACAGTCCGCTTTCTTCAATAAGCCATTGGACATTTTCGCGGGTTATGATATAAATATCGGCTTTGGCTTTCAGGGCTGCAGTCCTTTCGGCGGCGGTCCCCACTGCAATGCTGTATTGCAGCCCGATCAAGTGATCCCATTTATTGATCTCGGCAGACCATGTTGTTCTTGCTACTCGCAGCGGTGCTATTACAAGTATTTTTCTTATAACAAAATAGTCAAAAAGCAGTCCATATAATGCGGTCAATGTGATACTTGTCTTGCCGAGACCCATATCCAAGAGAACCGCTGCAATAGGATGTGTTTCAATATATTCAACGGCATATTTTTGATAATCATGTGGTTCGTATTTCATCAAGCATTCCCCCGATCTGTTCTGCATTGTCAAGTACATAGACCTTAAAGCCCAAACTTCTTAAAAGTTTGTGTCTTTTTTTCTGCAATGCTCTCGGCTTTTTGCCCGGTGCTTTTACTTCTACAAATGCACACGCTGCATTTGGCAGAAGTACGATCCTGTCGGGTATACCATCAAAGCCCGGAGATATAAACTTCAATGCAATACCTCCTGCGGCTTTGGTCTTTTCTCTTAATTTTTTCTCTATAGTTTTTTCTCTCATAAACATTACCTCGTGTTCTTATAGCCCAAAAATCCCTATACGCGCGAATATGCGTTTTTTTTCTTCTTACTATACCTTATTTTTATAAATTAAAATTAAATATAATTATTAGGAACACAAGCACAAAGGCAGTAAAGTTGGCTACCGCCCCCACGCTTGGAATGTTCCGAAAGCCGAACCCAACACTTTTATTAAGGAACTGAAAGATATATTCGGAACCGTTCTTAAAAATCATTTATTTCGGGAACGAGTGTCGGAACGGTCTTTAGGTACAAAAATATACTGCGGTCCGTAAATGGGAATTCTGATTTTATTCGGCAGTCTTTCCCAACCGAGCTTGATAAGTATTGCGGCAAGTTCGTTTGAATCAGAGCGTCTTATATTTGCACGTTCTTTGCCGAAACACTCACACCATATTTCCATGTTGCTGACCTGCGTTCTGCGGATAGTGCCTTTTCTGCCTATTTCACCGAGGTCGTTTCCGCTTATGAAGTTTCTGCGTTCAAAAATATCCATACCGTTCCAATTTTCGGGAATGAGGATATCAAGGTATTCACGCACCAAGCCCTCACGCTCGTCCGACTCCATAGCGGCTCTCTGTTCGTTCTTTGCAAGGCGTTCTTCTTCTGCGGTAAGGTTCAGGCTTTCACCGTTTTTCACCATTTCATATACTTCTGCCCATATCTGGCATATCTCATATTCATCAAGCTCCCACGAGCGTTTTTTCCCTCTGCCGGGCGTCTTGACAGGCCAAAAACGGCGGTTTCCCGTAATGTCTCTTAAATATCCCGACTCGGCATTTGTTGTCCCCACGAACACACATTGTCTCGGATGCGGAGTAGCTCTTCTGCCAAAAGCGGCTCTGTATATATCGTTTTGTCGTGAGAGGAAGGAACGGAGCGTTTCGACTTCTGCCTTTCGTAATCCTGCAAGCTCACCGATTTCAAGAATCCAGTATCCCTGCAGTTTTTCTGCGGCAGTCTTATCTTTGGTGTCATTAAGGCTTAGGGAATCCGAGAACCATTCGCCGCCGAGCCTTGCAATGAGCGTACTTTTGCCAACACCCTGCGGACCGTTAAGCACGAGCATGGTGTCAAACTTGCAGCCGGGATTGAAAACACGGCAGACAGCACCGCAGAGTGCCTTTCGTGTGACTGCGCGGACATATCTGTTGTCATCCGCACCGAGATAATCTATGAGAAGTGTATCCACTCGGTCGATACCGTCCCATTTGGGAAGATTATTCAAGAATTCCCTTATCGGATGATATGAGCGATCATCCGTTACCTTTGCAACGGCGATCTTATAGTTTCTTTCCGAAAAAGTGCCGTAGTTTGAGTCTATGTAGCTGATAAGCTGTGCATCATCCGCATCACGCCAATACTTAGACGGGTGTTTCCACGGCACATGACCTTTTATCTCCATGCCGTCAAGCTGCTGATTGAAAACTATGTCTTTCAGCAAGGGGTCGTTTTGCAGTATAAGTGTAAGGTTGCGGAGATTATTTTTAAGTACGGTTGAACGGGATTCATATTCAAGTTTCTTTTTCCAGTCATCGGTCTCCGAAAAATCCTCGGCGGCGGATTCCTGTTTTTCCTTGAGCATAAGAAGTTTTACATTTTCGTCTTTGCCCGCAAAATCAGCCATTGCCTTAAAAGATTTTTTCTCATCTTCCGTGCCGAATTTATGCACACGAACAAGGTCAAAAGCGTTCAGTTCCATACCGCAGGCGGGATCTGTGGCATGAAAGCTGTATGAAAACTTATCATCGAAAACCACCACGCCGGAGCTGGAGTCTGCGGGTATATAATCATATCTGTTGTCAACGGCGGTAGGCGCGTACACATCACTTAAGAATTCCGCTATGGCCGCCGAAATGGAATATGTACGGCAGAACACACCGACAATGCCCGTTTTTTCAAGCGGATCTTCCTGCTTTTTGCCGCTTTTCTTTACAGCCTCCGATTGTCTGCTTGAGGTCGGCCATTGCGAAACATCACGCCAATCCTCATACATATCAAGATAATCTTCGGGTACAAGCGGTTTGCCGTCATTTTCAAAAAATACAAACTCGCCGTTTGACGGGCAGGATGCCCAGAACATCATACGGTTCGCCTGATATGTGCTGTCGTCAAAATAGTCCATTCCTATCTGCTTTGCGATTATACGGGTAAGTGCCGGATATTTATCGGGTGAGACCTTATGCGAAAGCAGTATAACGATCCTGTATCTCGGTGTATCGGGAGTATGGCTGTGGGTGGAATACAGAAAATAGGTGACATCTTTTAAAGCCTTTTTTACCGCTTTCAAAAAAGCCTCGTTATCTTCGATATGGTCTGCATCCAATGCACCGAGTGTACGGCTTATAACACAATCATTTTTTCTTATGCCGCCTTTGAGCCAGCCGCCGAGAAAACCGCCGACATCCTTTGCCGCATCCCTCTTGACTTTCGGCAGTTTGGGATATTCCTCGGCTGTTTCCGAGGTGCGTATGGGAGTGCGGTTTCGATCTTTTATGTAAGACCATTCGTGTTCTTGGTTTTTGTATGTTTTATCGGTTTTCCTGTTGCATACGGAAATCTTGACCTTCATTGGTTATCTCCTCCAGTTCCTCGTTAAAGTAGCGTATTATCTTGCCCATCTGCTTTGCTTTCTCGATCTCATGCAGCATCCCATCGGATACAGTTGTGCCGAACACCCACATTTCCTTACATTTGGTAAGAAGAATAATTCCCATGAAAAGAGCAAGTTCCCTCTCTGTATCATCATTCATAAACTGCGGAAACAGCAGATGCGGCGCAATAGGCACAGCGTGTTTTGTTACGGCAAATCGGCTGTAGACCTGTGCCCTGTATGTATTGGCTTCTATAT
>CANRCU010000174.1 GCA_947629215.1 uncultured Clostridia bacterium | reverse complement strand
TTGCCTGCGGTATATAATTTTGATGTCGGGGGATCGCTGTAAGGGTCGGGTCCTTCCGAAAAGGTCATTTTACAGTTATTAAAATCCGGTTTCGCTTCCAGCTCATAATACAGTTGATTTATGCGTGCTTCAACATCGCCTATGCCGACCATATAATACGCATCCAGTATATCATTCAAATTATTCGTTATATCCGGCTCTGTATTTTCGTCTGCAATATTGGAATAATAGGTCAATATTGACATAAATTCGGACAGTGTGTTTAGATCAAGCTGATATGCAAGCTCTTCCAGTTCTGCGGCATTGTCAAATTCGTATGATCCGTTGTACAATATCTGATTTAAAAGATCTAAAATAGCATACGCAGCGTTTGTGTTTTCGGGATCGACATATTCATATGCCGACTCACTGTATGAATTTGTGCCGAAAGCATCTATAAACCATTGCTTGCCGGTAATATCGTCATCCGAGCCGATAACAAGTACGCCACCGTTGTTTGTTACCCAATCGCCGATATTTCTTCTTTGGGCAAAATTCAGGCTGTCCATATCAAAATCATTTATGACAAAAAAATTTATGCTGTTCAGACAATCCGTCATATCGGGTGTTATATGGGTATAATGCTCTATATTTGCGGAATGTTGCGTCTGCAAGAACCAGGATGATACGGTATTGTACGTTTCGGTACCGTCGGACATAACGCCGCACCATTCGGAGTCCGACGGAGAAGGTTTGAAGTTTACGGTCTGTTCGGCTACGGTCTTGCCTCTGCTGTCCGTAAGTATTACATCGAAGTCGGATTGTATCATATCGATCAAAAATTTGCCGTATACCTCCTTTGTTTCGCCCGATGCAATTTCCAACTCGGAAAAATATTCGGTATAAGGCAGGTCATCATCTTCTTTAGGCGAGGATTGCGCGGTATATGAATAGTTATCTTCGTTATGTATACTGTATATCGAAACTTTACCTTTAAAGTCTTTGCCGCTGTTGTTTGTGACCTTGATGTATACGGGGGTGTCGCAATTCAGCTTGACTGCGCCGTCGAAGCCCACACGGGCCTCAACGGTGTAATCCTGCGGTTCTGCGCCGTATGTTGTGCTTGTGAAAAACGGCGCTGCCATACCGAGCACCAATATCACCGCAAGCAATAACGCAATGACCCCCGCAATTTTTCTTTTGGCTGATGAATTGAGTTTTTTCATTTCTTTCCTCTCCTGCCGCTTTGGGCATGTTCTTACTACGGATAACAATAAAGACCAATATCCGACTTATTATAATTATACCAAATATCCATATGTATTACAATGTTTTTTTGATAAATTAAAATTTAATAAAAACAAAAAGCTATTCTTGACACCGAAAAGATTTGATAATATAATAAAATTTGTAGATTTGCGGTATTACAGCTGACGGCAGGCACTTTCTCTGCCGTTATAACGATATAAGGAGGCAATTATGGGAAAATTGATCAAATATATGCGCCCATATATTCTGTGGTGCATATCTGCGCCGCTGTTTATGATAGCGGAGGTGGGCAGCGAACTTATCATACCCAAAATAATGGCACTGATAGTGGATAACGGCATAGCCACACACAACACAGCTTACATAGCGGGCATGGGCGCCGTTATGCTGCAAGCGGCGGTCTTTGGCGCAATAGGCGGTATAGGCTGCGCATATGCCGCAAGCAAAGCCGCAATATATTTCGGCAGCGACATTCGGTCTGCCATGTTCAAACATATACAGGGTTTCTCTTTTGTCAATCTTGATAAATTTCACACATCATCTCTTATAACCAGACTTACAAACGATATTACACAATTGCAGCAGATAGTTACCATATGCCTTAGGGGGCTTGTGCGTTCGCCCCTTATGATGGTAGGCGGGCTTATAATGGCAATGTCCGTCAATGTAAAACTGACGGCGATATTGCTTTTGACGCTTATTGTTATGTCTTGTATAATATGTTTTCTTATTTCGAAGAGTTTTCCGCTTTTTCAGCGCGTACAGCTCAGTATAGACGGCATAAACACCGTTATGCGTGAGAATCTGTCGGGTATACGTGTTGTAAAGGCGTTTGTCCGCGCCGACAAAGAAAAAGAAAAATTCAACGACGCAAATGACGAACTTAAATATATAACAATAAAAGCCTTTCGTATAATGACTATGATAATGCCCATAATGATGGTGCTGATGAATGCCGCTATGCTTGTTATAGTGTGGCGGGGCGGCCATTTCGCGGTAGAAGGCGTTATGTCGTCGGGCGAGCTTATGCAGTTTTTAACATACATAACACAAATACTTATGTCGCTTATGATGGTAAGTATGCTGCTTATGACAATATCCCGCGCCAAAGCCTGCACCGACCGTATAAACGAAGTTATGGACACGGACTATGATATTGTAGATGACGAAAATGCCGTTACGGGCGTTATAGACAAGGGCAGGATAGTTTTTAACAATGTGACATTCGCTTATCCGCTGAGTACGGGCGATCCCGTGCTTGAAAATATCGACCTTACCATAGAACCGGGCGAGACCGTGGGCATATTGGGCGAAACGGGCGCAGGCAAGTCGACTCTTGTAAATCTTATACCGAGGCTTTATGACGTTACGGGCGGTTCGATAACAATTGACGGCACCGACGTGCAGAAGATAGCTCTTTCTTATCTGAGGCAGAATGTCGGCATAGTGCTGCAAAAAGCACTGCTTTTTTCGGGTACGATAGCCGATAATATGCGTTGGGGCAATAAAGACGCTACCGAGGAAGAAATAAACTCGGCGCTTGAAACGGCAGGCGCTCTCGATTTTGTACAAAACTTCAAAAACGGTCTTAACAGCGAGCTTGGGCAGGGTGGTGTAAACCTGAGCGGCGGTCAGAAACAAAGGCTGTCCATAGCAAGAACCATACTCAAAAAACCGAAAATACTTATTTTTGACGACAGCACAAGCGCAGTGGATACGGGAACGGAGAAAAAAATACAAAAAGGTCTTGCGGAAAATCTCAAAGATACCACAAAAATAATCATTGCTCAAAAAATTTCGTCCATAATGAATGCCGATAAGATAATCGTTATAAACGGCGGCAGGATAGCTGCGCTCGGCAAACATGAAGAATTGCTGAAAACAAGCGATATATACAGCGAGATATACTATACTCAAGTCAAAAAGGAGGACGATTGATATGGCAGGACCCAATATGTCCATAAGACCGGGGCGGGGCAACCGCGGTATGCCTGTCGAAAAACCGAAGGACCTTGGCAAGACCCTCGGCAAGCTCTGGACTTATATATATAAACACAGGCTGAAACTTATGTTTGTGGTGATATTTGTTGTTTCCTCCACGCTTATAAATCTTTACGGAACACAGACCATAGGCACGGCAATAGACAGATTTATCAAGCCTGCGGATTTTGCGGGGCTTAAAAAAATGCTTTTACGCCTTGCGTTCATATATGTTCTGTCTGCGCTTTTTTCATGGGCGCAGACGCAGCTGTCCGTTAATCTGGCGCAGAACACGGTGTCGGATATAAGAAAAGATTTGTTTGAAAAATTACAGGTGCTGCCGCTCAGATTTTTTGATACAACTCCGCGCGGCGATATAATGAGCCGTATCACAAACGATGTGGACACCATATCAAATGCTTTGAATGTAAGCATAGCTCAGCTTATAAACAGCGTTGTCACAATAGTGGGCATATTTTTCTTTATGATAATGTTAAGCCCGCGTCTGACCGTTGTTGTGGTCATCACCGTACCCGTGCTCTTGCTTGCCACGCGTTTTATAACAAAACATTCGCGAGTGTTCTTCAAACAGCAGCAAAAAGTGCTTGGAGAACTCAACGGTATGATAGAGGAGAGTATAACGGGGCAGAAAGTAATAAAAGTGTTTGGCAAAGAACAAGACGAGATAGAACGCCTTGAAGAAATAAACAACAGGCTTAAAGATGTGGGTGTAAAAGCGCAGGTCTTTTCGGGCGTTATGGGTCCCGTTTCGACCTTTATAAACAGCCTCAGTTACGGCTTTGTGGCTATTGTTGGCGCACTTTGCAATATCTCTCTCGGCACTATAACAAGTTTTTTGCTCTTTTCACGTCAGTTTGCAAGACCGTTCAGCGAAGTATCACAGCTTTTTAATACGATATTGTCGGCGGTTGCGGGCGCAGAGCGTATTTTTGATGTAATGTCGCTTGAACCCGAGCTTGCGGATGCCGAAGATGCCGTAGAGCTTGAAGATATAAAGGGCAATGTGAAATTTGAAAATGTGGACTTTTCGTATGTCGAGGGGCAACCTATACTTAAGGATATAAACCTTACTGCAAAAGAGGGTCAGACAATAGCGCTTGTCGGTCCCACGGGTGCAGGCAAGACAACAATAATAAATCTGTTGACCCGTTTTTACGATATACAAAGCGGCAGAATATCCATAGACGGTGTGGATATAACCAAAATGAAAAGAGATGCGTTGCGCAAAAGCCTTGGCATAGTTTTGCAGGACACCTATTTGTTTTCGGGTACGATAGCCGAAAACATCGGCTACGGCAGGATAGGCGCTTCCGATGCCGAGATAAAACAGGCGGCTATGCTTGCCAATGCACACGAATTTATACGCCGTTTGCCGCAGGGCTACGATACCGTGCTTTCCGAAGACAGCGATACCATAAGTCAAGGTCAGAAGCAGATGCTTGCAATAGCAAGGACTATACTTGCCGACCCTTCGATACTTATTCTGGACGAGGCAACAAGCAATGTCGATACCAGGACCGAGGTAAAAATACAACAAGCTATGCTTACGCTTATGAAAGGACGCACCAGCTTTGTTATTGCGCACAGGCTGTCGACGATACGCAATGCGGATATTATAGCTGTACTTCGCGACGGTGAGATAATCGAACGCGGTAACCATAACGAGCTTATGAAAAAACAGGGCTTTTATTATCAGCTTTATATGAACCAGTTCAGCGAGAGCTGAAAAACATAGTGTCAGGAGGTCTTTTAGATGCTTTTTACCCCCGAACAACGTTTTGCAATAGATAAAAGAGATACGGATATACTTGTCAGCGCGGCAGCAGGTTCGGGAAAGACTGCCGTTTTAGTTGAACGTATACTTGAAAGAATAACCGATAAAAAAGAACCCGTGGATATAGACGAATTTCTTTGCCTTACATTCACCGATGCGGCGGCAAGCGAGATGCGTGAAAAAATATACAACCGCTTGTCGGACTGAATCGAAGC
>CANRCU010000173.1 GCA_947629215.1 uncultured Clostridia bacterium | reverse complement strand
CCGACGGCTGCCACCCCCGTACCGACAACAAAATAACCGATATTTGACGTTGCTATATATACTACGACCATAAAGCTCATAAAGAAAATAAGCGCAGAACCAAGGTCTTTTTGCGCAACAAAGCATAAAAGTATGGCAGCGCACAATACCGCGGGTATTCTCAGCTGTTTCATATCCGGGGATTGATTCAGTGCCGAGGCAAGGTAGGCAATAAACAGTATTTTTGTGACCTCGGACGGCTGGAATGAAAAACCGCCTATCGAGATCCAGTTTCTTGCGCCAAATTCGTCGTGTCCGAATATAAGAGTGGATACGGGCAGAATTATAGAAGCTATTATATATATATTCTTAAAACGGTCAAGTCTTGGCATACGGTCAAGTATATAGGGCAGCATAAGCGCTGCAATAAAGCCTGCCATATGCCAGATAAGCTGTTTTTCGGCAAGCGCAGGGTCGAGCAGCTGAAGCGTTACCATACCTATATCGCTTAAAAAGAATACACCGTTCCATAATATTTTGCTGCAACAGGGATAAAATCTACAAGCGGCATAATTGCCTATGAGCATAAATGCAAGCATCCCAATACTCCTTTTTAAAGTTGTGAAAGCAGAGTAGGGATCGGCAAAAATAAATATCATATATACATTTATATGAAAAATAATTATGCAAAAACGCTGTACCGCAAGCGCAAAATTGCAGCGCGCCTCATTATCCCTGCTTGTTGCGGCAATAAAACCGTAAAGCAGAAAAAAGCCTATATATAATATAAATAGATATTTTGAGATTATAATAAATATATTCAACATTTACAGAACACCTCTGAAATAGTGACCGCCTGTGTATTCAAAGTCGGGTGTGGGTGAATTTTGTTTGTTTAGGAATGCATCGGTATAAAGCCGCAATATCTTATCGGCTTGTTCGCTGCTTTCAACGGTAAAATCAAGCCGCATATATTCTGCGCCTATTGCAATAATATCATTCATACGGTTCGCCGTGAAAACGGGAAGATTATTCAATATAAATGCCGTACAGCTGCGGCAATGAGGCATAACGGGGAATTTTGCGCCAGTTCTGTCTTTTAGAAAATATACATCTTTCGTGTTTTTTTCGGAACAGAATTTTCCCTTCTTATGCCCTGTGCCATTGCCTATGGGGCATTGATGCGTACTCATAAGCACAAAATGACCATATATTACGATCTCTTTGCCACTACCCGATATACAGCGCAGTTCTTTTGCCGTGAGTTCGGGTGAAAGAGTAACATTTTCAAGTATGTCTGTCGATAGGGAGTTTGTGACATTAAAGCAATAATCGTGCATAACGTCTTTGGCCGTTTTAAAACCGTAATTTCTTAAAAGAAAACCGTCGATACGGCTTTTTTCAAGTTTTGCCAAAGTCGGCGAAAGTTCGTTCATATATCCGCTGCGAGCTATTCGCGGCAAGGCGGCATATATCTGTATGCCGTTTGCATGGCAAATATCTGTATATTTTATAATATCGTCGGCGTTGTCGGTATTTATTTCTATATATATCCGATAAGGGCGATATTTCAATATTGTTTCGATAATTTCGGTCTTTTCCGTAAAAACGGTAAGTTTTTGCGATGAAGCGGTTTTGCATTCGGGAATGATAATATGCGGCGCAGGTGTTTTTCTTTTGTATTTTTCGGTCAGATAATTTTTAAGCCTGTCACAGGCGTTTCTGCGCAATTCGTTCAGTTCCGAAGCGGGTACGAAAAGTCCGTCGGCTATATTGGTTTCGGAAAAAACAAATTTAAAAGGCGTACCGCCCGTTTTTTGCAGCCGCGTTATAAAGTCGTCGGCTGTCATCGGCTTGTTTTCGGCTTTTTGAGGTATACCGCCAAGTACGGTCATCTCTTTGTTATCGGTATGCAATACAAGTTTCATCGGAGAGTCGGGCAGAGCAGAAAAACTTACCCTTATTTCCGTTTGTCGGGTCGGTTTTGCATACGTTTTTTTTAGCCTGTCATTAAGCTGTTTATCAAACGAGCGATAGACAGCAGCGCCGTTTTCGCCGTAAATATCCGCATGGAACACGCTTTTTTCTGGATATTCCGCTGAAATACCACAGCCTGTGTGTTTTTGCTTTTTGTTCCATATTTCAATACCGTCGCCTCGGTGAAGCGGCAGCTCAAGCCTTATATCGCAGCCTTTTTTTTCCGAAGATATGACCTTGCCTACCATAATGCCGCTGCTTTTCGGAGAACCGCTCATCATATCATTGCCCGAAAAACAATTGTAATAACCGTTTGAAAAGCTGCCGCCGCGGTTAAATATCTGTTTCAGGTCACAAATTTCCGCTTTTGTGATCTTGTTGCCGTCTATTGCGTGCCGATAGCTTGAAACTACCTGGGCAACATATTCGGGGCTTTTCATTCTGCCTTCTATTTTAAACGAAGTGATGCCCGCTGCCGCAAGAGGATCTGTCATATCGACGGTGCATATATCCTTTGGCGAAAGAAGATGACCGCTTTGCAGCTTTTTGTTGTTTTTATAAAGAGTATATTCCAAACGGCAGGGTTGGGCGCAGCGTCCGCGGTTCCCGCTCCTGCCGCCAAGAATACTGCTCATAAGACAGCGCCCCGAATAGCAGACGCATAAAGCGCCGTGAACAAAACATTCTATATCACAGTTGACATTGCTGCGAATTTCATTTATTTCTTCCAAAGACAATTCCCTGCTTGGTACAATGCGTTCAAAACCCTGTCTGTCGAACCATGAGGCTGCGTCTTTGTTGTGTATTGTCATTTGTGTGCTGCAATGCAGCTCAATATCGGGGAAGTACTTTTTTGCAAGCATAAGAAACCCGATGTCCTGAATAATAAAAGCGTCAGCCCCCGCTTCGTACATAAGATGCGCAAAAGCCATAACATCTTTAAGCTCGCTGTTTTTGTAAAGTGTGTTAAGCGTTATAAAAATTTTTACGCCGTGTATATGGCAGAGGTCTATGATCTCGATCAACTTTTCATTGTCGGGGCTGTCGGCATATGCGCGCGCATTGAATAGCCTGCCGCCGATATATACGGCATCACAGCCGTTGTTTATGGCTGCCGTCACACTTTCATAGCTGCTCGCCGGTGCAAGCAGTTCAATATGCTCTTTCATTTGTAACAACTCCGTACCGTCCGTTTATTTGCTGCGTTTTACTTTTGAGCTGAGGGTCTTGTAATCCTCCGAAAGCCTCTGATTTTCGTGAGTGAGAGCTTCGCAGCTTTCTTTCAGCTCTTTGTTTTCCGTCTTTAATTTGGCAAGAGTGTGGTCAAGCTCTGTTTTTTCTTTTTGCAGGCTGCTGTAACCTTTAGAACCTATCTGCATTTTTTCTTCCAGCTCTGTCAACTGTTTTTCAAGTTCGGCAGCGTTATTTTTGCTTTCTTTAAGTTTTATGGCAAGTTCGTCACGTTCTTTATTGACATTGTTGAGTTTCTGATTGCGCTCGGCAGATTTTATGTTCAGCTCGTTCAAAAGAGTGTTCTTTTCCGAAAGCTTGACGCTGAGGCTGTTGATCTCCTGATTTTTTTCTTTTATTTTCTTTGAAAGCGAATCAAGGGAGGTTATCTTTTCCGAAAGTGTGTTTTCAAGCAGCTGATATTCGGCTTGTTTCTGTTCAAGTTCGGCTTTTTTGCCTTCCAACTCCTCCCACACGTTAGACAGCGTTTCGGAAAGTTCTTTGTTCTGTGCCTCAAAAGTATGCAGCTTGTTTGTAAGCTCGTTCCAGCGTTCTTTGTTTTTTTCGTCTTGTGTGCGATAAAATTCAAGTGTTTTGTTAAGAGAGGCAAGACGTTCTTCAAGGTTCTGTTCGCGCAGGGCGGCGCTTGTGCTGTTGTACTTTTCCCTTTCGGCAAAAAGGTCTTCTGCGATATTAAGGGCAAAAAGCACGGGGAAAGCATCTTTATAAGTAATTGACGAACCTCCTTCTTCTATTATCTGCGAAAGTTTTTCGTCTATGTATGCGGCAATACTGCGAACATAGTCATCGCCTTTATCGGTGCTTGTTGCAAGGCGATAATTTTTACCCCCTATGTTAACTTCAACAAAATTACGGTTCATAATTCTTTCCTCCATATAGTCAATGATATTCGTACTCTGTATACGCTGTGTATTCATAACCGACGGTTTTCGGCAAAACCTTGCTTATCGGTCAGGTTCCGGATTTCATCCAAAGATATATTAATTATAACATAAAATTCAAAATTGAACAACAAAAATTGCCTATAAATATTACAAAAATATTAAATTTTAAGGAATAATCCCTAAATTTATAAAAAATGAATAAATTTCTCTTTTATTTTTTTTAAATTTGTTGTAAAATAGTATTAGTAAACTTATGCAGTTACAAAATCAAAAAGAGAAGGAGCTGGGGATATGATATCGAATCAGATATTGCAAAACACAATTGACGGGCTGAAAAACATAACAAGACGTGAGTTGAGCGTAGTCGAACGTGAAGGAAAGGTAGTTGCAACAACAGAGGAGGAAATGGTGAATGCAACAATAGACAATATGTCTATTTTTGTGAGCAGTCCTGCCGAGAACCAGCTTGTGCAGGGTTATCAGTATTTTAAGGTATTTGATAACGGCGCTACCGAATATATAGTTATGATAAACGGCGAGGACGAGGAAACTTACCGTATAGGCAAGATAACGGCATTCCAGATACAAAATCTGCTTGTTGCTTACAAGGAGAGGTACGACAGGGACAATTTTATAAAAAACCTGCTGCTTGACAACCTGCTGTTGGTGGATATATATTCACGCGCAAAAAAACTGCGTATAGAAAACAATGTAAGGCGTATAGTGTATCTTATTGAAACCGAGATAGACAAAGATTTGAATGTGGTAGAGATAGTGCGCGGAATATTCCCGACAAAGCAGAAAGATTTTGTCACCGCTGTTGACGAAAAAAGTATTATCCTTGTAAAAGAGCTTAAAACCAAAGATACAAGAGAGGACATAGAAAACATTGCAAAGTCTATCTATGATACACTTGTTGCGGAAACTATGAGCAATGTTTATGTTGCTATCGGTACATCGGTAATGGATCTCAAAAATGTTTCGGCATCTTACAAAGAGGCTAAAATGGCTCTTGAAGTCGGTAAGATATTTGAAGAGAGCAAGAGCGTTGTAAACTATGAACAGCTTGGCATAGGCAGGCTTATATATCAGCTGCCTATACCGCTTTGCCGTATGTTCATAAACGAGGTGCTGCACGGTCTTTCAATGGATCAGTTCGACGACGAAACTCTTACGACCGCGAATAAATT
>CANRCU010000172.1 GCA_947629215.1 uncultured Clostridia bacterium | reverse complement strand
GCTTGGGCAGTACAAAGGCGGCATTTATAACGAATATGCAATTAGTATATGTATAATGCTTTTGCTTGCGGTACTTGTTGCAATGCATGGTACAACGGATATACACGATGTTTCCGTAACGGTATTTGGTTTTTTTTATGTCGGTGTGCTGATGTTTTATCTTGTAAAGCTGCACGGTATAAGCAGGGCGCTTGTATGGCTGCCGTTGATATGTGCGTGGGGCAGCGATACATTTGCGTATTTTGTGGGTGTAAATCTTGGCAGACATAAGCTGACACCCGTGTTAAGCCCAAAAAAAACCGTGGAAGGCGCTGTCGGAGGTGTTATAGGCGCGGGCTTGCTGACCGTAGTATACGGTGTGATATGTTTAAGGGCGGGCTTTCTAAAAAGCGGAAATTCACGCATAATGCCGACGGTGATGTTCTTTATTATAGGCAGTGCCGCCGCAGTGCTGTCGCAGATAGGCGACTTAGCTGCATCGGCAATAAAAAGGCAGATGAACATTAAGGACTACGGTAAAATAATGCCGGGCCACGGGGGCATACTTGATCGCTTTGACAGTGTGCTCGTCACGGCGCCGACTATATATATGCTCATAAAGTTGATAGCGATTTTGGATTAATGTATCGGACTTGAGATCGGGGAGAAGAAAATGGCAAAAAATATTACTATACTTGGTTCGACAGGTTCCATAGGAACGCAGACACTTGATGTTGTGCGTGAGATAGGCGGTATCAGTGTTACCGCTATGACAACAAATACTTCGATAGAACTTTTTGAAAAACAGATAAGGAAGTTTTCACCCGAATTAGTCTGTGTTATGGATGCAAAATGTGCCGAAACACTGAAAAAAAACATATCCGATCTGGATATACCCGTGCTGACGGGCATGGACGGCCTTATTGCCGCAGCGACATATGAAAAAAGCGATACGGTCGTAAATTCGGTCGTTGGCAATATAGGGCTTGTACCGACAATATCCGCTATAAAAGCAGGGAAAGACATCGCTCTTGCAAACAAAGAAACTCTTGTTACCTGTGGCGAGCTGGTTATGAAACTTATAAAAGAAAACGGCGTGAATATGTATCCCGTGGACAGCGAACATTCGGCAATTTTTCAATCGCTGCAGGGGAATGATATGAATAGGATAGAAAAAATAATACTTACCGCCTCGGGCGGACCGTTCCGCAACAGAGAAGACCTTTCCGATATAAAACTTGAAGATGCGCTTGCGCACCCGAATTGGTCAATGGGCAAAAAAATAACCATAGATTCGGCAACTCTTATGAACAAAGGTCTTGAGGTCATTGAGGCAAAGTGGCTTTTCGGTGTTGATTTGGAGCAGATACAAGTAGTGGTACACCCACAGAGTATTATACATTCAATGGTCGAATATGAGGATGGCGCAGTTATAGCGCAGCTTGGCGAACCTGATATGAAAGTACCTATACAATATGCTTTGACTTATCCGAAAAGGGTAAAGAACAGTTTCCCGAAACTTGATCTTTTCAAACATAATTCACTTACATTTGAAAAGCCGCAGACAGACAAATTCCCGTGTTTGTCGCTTGCGTACAGAGCCATAAAGACGGGCGGAACTATGCCCTGTGTAATGAACGGCGCAAACGAGGTAGCGGTGAGCAGATTTCTTAGCGGTGAAATAAAATTTACGGATATACCTAAGATAATAGAAAACGTAATGGATGCATATACTGTTAAGTATGATTATACTGTCGATGATGTTCTGGCTGCCGATAAGTGGTCAAGGGAACAGGCGGCAAAAGTAAGGTTTGATCATTGTCTTGACAATAGACTAAAAAAAATATAACTATGAGGTGACTTTTTTGTCTGTATTACTGACTCTTATTATTTTCAGTATTATTGTTGTTATTCACGAATGGGGACATATGTGTGTTGCTAAGGCGTGTAAAGTCTACGTGGAGGAGTTCTCCGTCGGTATGGGGCCGAAATTGCTTGAAACCGAGAAAAACGGTACGCTGTATACACTCAGGATTCTGCCTTTGGGCGGCTTTTGTCGTATGGCGGATTCCTCCGACGAAGAAACGGGGATAGTCGGTTTCAACGATATAAGCGTGTGGAAACGTATTGCAATTTGTGTTGCAGGTCCGTTTATGAATTTTGTGCTTGCCGTAGTCGTTATGATATGCATTTCCATGTCAATACAGATAAACAAGTGCGACGTGGTCGATGTGATCGACGGACAGCCTGCACAGGCTGCCGGGATAAAAGCAGGCGACCGCATTATTGCCGTGAACGGAAACAGAGTGCATATCTCAAACGAACTGACTTACGAAATATATGAAAATGCCGATGCTCCACTGGAGATAAAAATAAAACGCGGCAGTGAAACGCTTGTAAAAACGCTCAAAGCCGAATACAATAAAGAAGAACAGAGATATATGATAGGCGTACTTATGGATTCCAAAGCGCCGTTTCTTGATATAGGGCTTTATAAGGACTTGCCCGATGATATGGAACGAGCAACTTTTTTTGAAAGCGTATACGACGGAGCCATAAACAGTATTTTTATTGTTAAAGAAACTTTTGTCGGTTTTGCAAAACTTATCGCAAGGGAAATACCGACAAGCGAGCTTTCGGGTCCCATAGGAGTAACGACCGTTGTAGGGGAGTCTTACAACAGTTCAAAGGAGATAGGCTATATAGTTGTGCTGCTGAATATGGCGCGTATAACGGCTTTGTTGAGCGCAAACTTAGGTATTATGAATCTTTTGCCGATACCGGGGCTTGACGGCGGAAAACTGCTCATATATTTTGTGGAAATAATAAGGCGAAAAAAAATGTCGCCCGAAAAAGAGGGAATGATAACCATAGCCGGGTTTGCGCTTTTGCTGACATTGGCTGTGGTAGTGGCATATCATGATATTTTGAAGCTCATTCATTAAGGAGATGATCCAAATGGGATTTACAGAGAGAAGAAAAACAAGAGAAGTAAATATCGGTGGTGTCAGGATAGGCGGTAACAATCCTGTTGCCATACAATCTATGTGTAACACGGACACACGCGATGTCAAGGCGACCGTCGAACAGATAAACAAACTTGCCGAAGCGGGATGTGAGATAATACGTGTTGCAGTGCCGGATATGACGGCTGCAAATGCAATAAAGGATATAAAAAGCGCAATAGATATACCTCTTGTTGCGGATATACACTTTGATTATCGCCTTGCCCTAAAATCAATAGAAAACGGCGTTGACAAAATGAGAATAAATCCGGGCAATATCGGCAGTGAAGAGCGTGTCAAAGCGGTCGTCTATGCTGCCGCCGAAAAGGGCATACCTATACGCATAGGGGTCAATTCGGGTTCACTTGAAAATGAGTTTTTGGAAAAATACGGCGGTGTTACGCCCGAAGGGCTTGCAGACAGCGCTTTGAAACACGTAGAGATATTGGAAAAATTTGATTTTCATGATATTGTTATCTCTATAAAAGCATCAAGCGTGCCGTTTACACAGCAGGCATATTCCGTTTTGAGCAAAAAGGTCGATTACCCGCTGCATCTTGGCATAACCGAAAGCGGTACGGTACAGACGGGTTCGATAAAATCGGCTGTCGGTATAGGCAGTATACTTTCGATGGGTATAGGCGATACGATACGTGTTTCGCTTACGGGCGATCCGGTCGAAGAAGTAAGGGTAGCCAAAGAAATACTTAAAAGCCTTGAATTAAGACGGTTCGGTATAAATTTTGTTTCATGCCCGACTTGCGGCAGAACGGAAATAGATTTGATAGGCCTTGCCACTAAGGTCGAAGAACGGTGCAGAAACATTGATAAAGATATAAAGGTTGCCGTAATGGGCTGCGCAGTCAACGGTCCGGGCGAAGCACGCGAAGCGGATATAGGCGTTGCGGGCGGCAAGGGTTACGGTCTTATTTTTAAAAAGGGCAAAATATTGAAAAAATACCCCGAAGAGGAATTGCTTGATGCGCTTATGGCAGAAATAGACAAGCTTTGAATGTTTTTCTGCCCAAACATCATCGGGAGGAAGGATAGATTGTGGAATTAAAGGCTTTTGATCAGGTGTTTGGCGGAATAAAGCTGTCATCCGATGTAAGAACAAATCTTAAAAATGCATACATAGAAAGTATAATTTTCTTAAAACAGACCAACACTCTTTCGGTGGGCATAGCATCACAAAAAATCATAGACGAAGACTGTCTTGGGCATTTTAAAGAAGACCTTAAAGAAAATTTTGAATTTGTCAGCAGAGTCGATCTGAATGTCAGATATGATATGGACGGCAGCTCTGCCGAAGAAAAGATAGATATTTATTGGAGCAATCTTTTAAAAAGCATAAAAAATAAATCGACATATGCTCATTTGGCGCTTACGGAAAGCGAAGGGCATATTGACGGCAATAAATATATATTAAAGATAAAAAATAACGGGTCGGCTCTGTTGTCAAGAATGAGGATAGACAAATATATAAGCGAAATGTTCGCGTCAAGATTAGGGCTTGATATGAGGGTCGAGTTTGTCAACGGCGGAATGTCCCTGCCCGATAACAGGCTGACAATGGAATATTCGGTTGATGAAATAGCCGAAATGTCCGAACAAAGTAATGATATTAAAGCTGAAACGGTTTCGAATGTTAAAAGACAGCAGGATACCGTTGTTAAAGAAAATAATGCAAATCTTTACCGAAAACGCTCAAAAAGAGGAGTTTCTGTTGAATCTATTGGACTGCCGATCACAAAAATCATAAATTTGCGTGATTTTGAAACGGACTGTGCTGTATCCGGTTCGGTTATTTATGTTGAAACAAGGGAAACACGAAAAGGCGGTCTTATAGTCAAGTTTGCCGTTACGGATAAAACTTATTCGGTTGCCTGCAAGTTCTTTTCCGATCCGAATGAGTATGCGGAAAAATTTTGTGACTTTTTAGAGGGCAAGGATACAAAATATGTGACGGTGCAGGGCAGATACAAGATGGATGAGTATGATAACGAGCCTGTTATAATGCTTACGCACATAAATAAAGCGGATGCACCTGCTGTGCGTCCCGACTGTGCCGAAAAAAAACGTGTCGAATTGCATCTGCATACACAAATGAGTATGATGGACGCAGTTACCAATATAAAAGATTATATCAAACGTGCGTCATATTGGGGTCATAGAGCCATTGCGGTCACAGACCACGGTGTTGTTCAGGCATATCCCGAGGCAAAGTCTGCCGCTGCCGAAATTGCAAATGTCGACGGCGAACATGTAAAAGTGCTATATGGTGTCGAAGGGTATCTT
>CANRCU010000171.1 GCA_947629215.1 uncultured Clostridia bacterium | reverse complement strand
CTTCGTCGTTATTCTGCGAGTTGGGCGGCGCGTCGATTTTCAGCTCGTACCCGCCGACATCGTGCTTAAACCTCGGCGCACGGTAGTAATGCTCCGTCGGCACTTCCTCAAATTCCTCATCGATGTTTGCACCCGCGTCAAAAGCGGGCGCGTGAAACGCCTGCAGAGCGTTCGTCTGCACCGTCACCATACCGTCGGGGTTGTTCATAAACAGCGCATTTTTGGCAATGACAATCTGCAAGCCCATGATATACACCACATCGCCCACAGAAAGCTGTTTCTGGGAAACGGCTGCTCCGTTTACAAAAGTGTGATTTGTACTGCCCAAATCTTTCACAAAAACGCCGTTTGCGGAAAAACTGATTGCAGCGTGCGCATCGGACGTAAAGCCGTTTACATAGCAAATGCCGTTGTTCGGATTTCTGCCAATGGTTATCTCGGCATTCCCGCCGACGACGGTGTAACCGCTATATTGCTTTCTGTCAGGCGTCATCGGCTCGGAAAACAGTGTATAACGTCGCTTCCCGTCCGCACTGCGAATTCTGTACAAAGCAAGCTGACGTATTAGCACGCTCGAAATTACCTTATCTTCCTTGTCAACAACGACAAAACGGCGGTTTGACTTTGCCGCCCACATATCCTCACCGTTTTCGCCCGCGCCGCGTAGTGCCTCCACGGACACAATATTCATTTGCTTTCCGTTCTCGTTTCTGCCTCGCACCCAATATCGACCCGTGCATTTTTCGGGCAGTGAGATCGTTGAAATCTCGTTTTGAGAAAGAAGCGTCAGCTTCATAGCAAATTCCTCCGTTATTCATCGCTTCGGGGCAAACCGCGAAATCTGAACATCCGCGGCAATGACCGTCACGTTATCTTTCCCGCCGTTTGCCAGAGCCGCTTTTAAAAGGCTCTCGGCAGCGTCGGAAGCCGCCGCTGACCGCGCCATAATCGCGTTTATTTCGCTGTCCTGCACCATATCCGACAGCCCGTCGGAGCAAATGACTAATCGAAATTTGCCCCTGATTTTCGGATAGCTGTCCGCCGCCGTGAAATTCCCAATTCCGATGCACCGTGTAAGCTTGTTTCCGCCCTTCTCCAAGCGGGCTTTTTCGGGCGATATGACCCCCGTCGACGCAATTTCCGCGCCCTGCGTGTGATCGGTTGTAACCTGCGAAAAAACGCCGTTTTTCAGGCAGTAAATCCTGCTGTCGCCGATGTTGTAGCAAAAAGCGCCCTTCCCGGAAATCACTGCTAGCGCAAGCGTCGTCCCCGACCGTCCGCAGTTTGCCTTTATCTCAAAATCCGCGCTGTCCACGGCATTTTTCACCGCAGCGTCAAAATCCCCTGCATTTTGCGATTTAACAAGCTCGTACAACTTGCCGAGATTTTTAACGGCAATCCGCGACGCCGTTTCACCGCTCTCCTCGCCGCCCATACCGTCGCACACCGCCAGCACTGTAGGCGAAAACGCTCCTCCGTCTGCCGAAAACGGGCGGTTTGCGAAAGCCGAGGGCAGAATTATGCCGTCCGCAAAGAAATTATCCTCGTTGTTTTCGCGGACATTCCCCTTGTGGGAACGCACCGAATAAATCACCCTCATAAACTCTCCTAGAATATAGCCTCGGTGTCCCCGCCTGTTTTGTTATCCCGAGGAGCGGAAAAATCCTCCCCGATTTTCTGAATATAGTCAACCCTCAGCGTAATTCTCCCAAAATGAATGTTGTCAGCCGCGTGAAGCAGCATATCGCCGTTTACCGCCATGCCGTTCAGTTTTGTGGGATTCGAGCCGCTTAAGTTTGACAGCGCAAGCCCCGCGCTCTTTACGGCTATCCTGCACTGCTCCCGAGAAACGCTTTTTTCGTCGATATGCACCGCGCATTCCGCCGCCCTGCCTATAATAACATCCGAAGTTACGTTTATCACCCAACATTCGTTCGGGTTTGCCGTGTTTGAAAGTCTTACTACATACTGCTCGCCGCTGTCAGAGCTGTCGACAAACTCGGTTTTATCGCTGTCGTCTGACAAAAACGAGGGGCTTTGCGAAGCCGTTTTTTCAGCTTCAGCCGATTTTTTGCTTTTCAGGATTTGAAGAATTACAACGACAATTGCAACTATCGACACGCCCGCGCAGGCAATTATAAGCAAGGGCGCAATGCTGAACCTGACCGCAGAATCCTCCGCAGGTACGTTCGGCTCCGATATAACCTCCGAAACGACGCTTTCGACGGCTGAAGACGTACTCTCCACAGGCTCCGGTGCATCCACCACCGACATTTTCATATCAAACGACACAGAATTCACGCCATCGGACAAGTCAACCTGCCTTGTAGACCCGTCAAGGAGGTTTACGGGAACTTCCGCCCGAAGCCAAAACAGTTCTCCCACAGAAAGCCCTGCGGCACACGCCGAAACATCGGTCTTGGGGTACAACTCGACGTAGTTTCCGTTGCTGATTCTTGCCAAAGCCGCCAAGTCCTTGTTGGGATTTTGTAGCTTCTCCGCGCTAACGCCGACCACGTCGATAGGATACATTTCCGCCCCCAGCCGAATGAACAGTTCCTCTTTGGTAATCCCGCCCGCCGCATAATCCGCGCCGTCGGTGATGACGATTGTGCGGTTATAACAGCCCGCCGCAGGGGGGTTCATCGTGCTGTTTATCGCGTCGTAAACCGTGCTTTCGGGGGCGGTAAATTCGATAGCCTTGACGGCGTTTGACAAATCATACCTGTCCGAACTGAAGTCCTGAATAACCTCAACCTTGTCCCCGAAAGTGACAAGCCGAAGTTCCTCATAATCTGCAAGGTCGCGGATTTCGGCTTCGATAAATTCGAGGACCTTTTCGCGGGTTTCGGTCGGGATAGACGTTGACACGTCCGCAAGAATTGTCGTCCGAACGCGCACCGCGCCGTCCACGGCAGTCCCGCTCTCCACGATTTCGGCTTGCTTGTTTGCAACCTTGACGTCGACTCTCTGCAAGTCGAAACCTCCGCGTGCGATCACGTCAAGCGTGTTTTTCTCGGCGTAAGCCTGCACAACCGTGCAAGCCTCGCCCACGCTCCCGCTCTCCTCTGCGCTTGCAGGCACAATAGCAAACAGACATAAAACCGCGCCTAAAACAAAGCTTAAAAACTTACTTTTCACAATATATCTCCTATGGCATTCGGAGAATAATATATACGCATTCTCCGAATTGCGCTTCGCAAAATTCAGCCATTAAAGAAAACCGCTCGGAAACCCGTAACATCAATATTATACAACTTTTCTCTTAATTTGTCAAGATGTTTTGCAATATCCTCCAAAAATCAAGCGTTTAGGGGTTGCAATTTGTGGAAAATGCTGGTACAGTAAAATAAAAAAGTGCTTTGACGGGCTGAGCACCGTCAGAAAAGCCGTCATACGGGAGGCAAAATATGTCAAAACGAGGACTAAACATCTACAAGCGCCGGGACGGGCGCTGGGAGGGCAGGTTTAAGTGCGGTTACAACGCCCTCGGCAAGGCGAAATATCGCTCGGTTTATGCGAAAAGTTATTCCGCCGTCAGGGAACTTCTGGAGCGGGAAAAGGCTGCCCGAAACCAATGCTGTCCCCCAAAATGCACCATCGGGGAACTGTGCAATTTGTGGCTTATTGACGTTCGGAACAAGGTCAAAGAAAGCTCGTATGCAAATTATGCGATGAAGCTTAGAAAACACATTCTTCCGCGGTTTGCGGGTATGAAATACGAGGCTTTGACGGCTTTGGAGCTTAATAATTTCATATCCGACAAGCTGAAAAGCGGGCTGTCGGAAAAGTATGTTTCGGACATTGTTGTTTTGATGAAATCTATAGCTAGGTTTGGAAGCAGAAACTACAACTACCCGAACAAAATTGAGTTTGTGACCCTGCCGAAAGCCTTTAAACAAGCCGAAAAGCCGCTTCTCGACCGCGAAGAACAACAGCGGCTTCAACGCGCGCTTATGCGTGAGCCGACTCCCACGAACGTTGGGATTTTGCTGTCAACGGCGACGGGCATTCGCATCGGGGAGCTTTGCGCGCTGCGGTGGGCGGACATCGACCTTGAAAAAAGTATTTTGACCGTCAGGCGCACTGTTCAGAGAATTTGCAATATCGGAAAATCGGGCACACGCCTTGTAATTTCCGCGCCGAAAAGCCGTTCTTCCGTCCGGCAAATTCCGCTGCCCGAGTTTATTCTCCCCGTTTTGCGGGAAAGCAGGGCTGCGGGAGAATGCTATATTTTGTCCGGGACAAGTTGCCTTGTAGAACCAAGAACCCTGCAATACCGTTTCAAGAGATTGCTTTGCAGGCTGTCGCTCCCGCAGGTGTCGTTTCATACGCTGAGGCATCAATTTGCGACGCGTTGTGTGGAACTCGGGTTTGATGTGAAAACGCTCTCGGAAATCCTCGGTCATCACTCGGTCGAGGTTACGCTTAACCGATATGTCCATTCAACGCTTGAACGCAAGCGCGATTGTATGAAGCTGTTTTCCGACAGCACAAAATCAGCGTAAAGTTTTTGTGCCGTCAGTTTTTTCGTCAGTTTAAACACAAAAGTATTTAATGTTACGGGTTTCCGAGCGGTTTTCTTTAATGGCTGAATTTTGCGAAACTGCTTTCCCGGATTTATCTTTATCTTAAGTTTGAAAAGACTATACAAAAAAGGACGCCTCCAAAGAAGCGTCCTTTTTATGTGTTTAATCACTTGAAAAGGTCTCACGTTGCCGCGATGAATAAGCCGCTACGCAATTTGAGGGGAATTATCTCTACATTCCGCAATATTGACAGACAAGAACGCACTGTTTCACTGCAAGCGGTATAAATTCCTCCAGCGGCTTAAATCCCGCACTGTCCACATAATAAACCTTATAATAATTGAAAATTTGAGCTTTTCCCGGCTTCCGCAATGTCCTGGTATAATTGAAGCTGAAGCCGATTTATTCTCAAAAAAATTTTTCACCTCGGTGAAAATCCACAGGACTTAAACCACAGTCCCATTTACAGTCAGGTGCTGCTACCGACTGAGATTCAGAGGAATATTTTTTCATCAAGCAATTTTGCCAGAAATTTTTGGAAGTCAACGTACTCTGCTCGGCAAATTTTTTGTACCACTAACTTGATATCGCCGGTTGAACTGGCATACAAAATGATTAACTAAAAAACCGCCCACAGCTTCGAACTACGGGCGGAATTTTTTAAAGGTAAACCACTAATCCGAACACGGGTCTACCGGGGAAAATAAATCTACATAATATCCGTACAGAAAACAACGTCCCAGTAAGAGCAACGTCTCACTGGGACATGGT
>CANRCU010000170.1 GCA_947629215.1 uncultured Clostridia bacterium | reverse complement strand
GGAAACGCCCTGTTCCTGCATGGTCACACCATAGAGTATATCGGCGGCAGTCATAGTACCTTGTCTGTGTGTGATAACGATAAACTGTGTCTTATCGGTAAAATTTTTCAGATATTCCGCATAACGGTTAACGTTTGCATCGTCCAGAGCCGCCTCTATCTCGTCAAGTATACAAAACGGCGACGGTTTCATTTCAAGTATGGCAAAAAGCAGCGATATTGCGGTGAGCGCCTTTTCACCGCCCGATAAAAGCATCATATTGAGCAGTTTTTTGCCGGGCGGCTGCGCAACTATATCTATGCCGCAGTTAAGTATATCCGTATCGTCTGCCAAACGCAATTCGGCAGTGCCGCCGCCGAACATTTTGCGGAAAACTTTGGTAAAATTGCTGCTTATTTCCGCAAACTGCGCTCTGAACTGTTCTTCCATCAGTTTTTCCAGCCCGATAATAACATCGGATATATCTTTTTCGCTTTTAAGAATATCGTCCCTTTGTCCGCTAAGGAAATCAAAGCGTTCTTTTACGCTGTTATACTCCTCCACGGCATTTGGATTTACGGGTCCCATATTCTTTATCTTTTGTGCTATATCCCTTGCCTCTTTTTGCAGCTCACTGTCTTTTATATCAAGCTGTTCCGACTCTTTTGCCATAACATATGTTATGCCGTAATCGTTCCACATTCTGTCATACAAAGCCGTGCTTTTTTCTTTTAACTGTTCTGCGCGGCTTTCCTGTGCCATTATCTGCCTGTCGAGTGCTGCCGCCGAATCACGTCTGTTGTCCAGCTCCGACGAAAGTTTTTCCGTTTCGCTGTTCAGACCGCTTTTTTCTTTTTCCAGACCAAGCATATCGCTGTTGAGTTTTTCGTATTCCTTTTGCAGTTCCGTTATTTCCGTTTCCGCATTTTTAAGCTCGTTTTGCTTTTTTTTCAATTCGGACTCGGAATTTTCTATTTCTTCCGTTCCGTTGTCTATACGTTTTTCAAGCTCGGTTATTTCACCTTCTATACGCGTTTTGTTTGAGCGGCAGGCGGCTATTTCGCTTTCCGTGGCACTTATTTCAAGGCGCAGTGACATCATTTCGTCATTGAATTTTTCGCGTATGCCCCTGTCGTCCTTGATAAGGCTTTGGTGAACATCCAATTTTTCGTATAGCTTATCTATTTCGCTTTTTAAAATATTCAGCTCGTTTTCCGATTTTTTTGCAAGCTCTCCGCTTTCGGACAATTTTTTGTCAAGCTCTTTAAGTTCTCTGTCTGCGTCCTCGCGTTTTTCTTTGAGCTGTATAAGCTCGTTTTCAGCAAAAGTCAGGTTATTTTGCGCCTGAGTTTTTTCAATAACGAGCATCTGCATATCTTCTTTTGCCTCGTCGAGCCTGTACTCGGTATTTTCAAGCATACGTCTTGTCTTTTCAAGCCCTTCGTTCAGCTCGTGCTGTTGTTCGAGCAAACTTTTCAGACTTTCTTTCAGTTCTGCTATCTCACGTCCCCTCGAAAACACACCGGCTGCCTTTTTATTTATACTTCCGCCCGTTACCGAACCTCCGGGATTAAAAAGTTCGCCGTCAAGCGTAACTATCTTGTACATATGTTTTGTCTTTCGTGCAAGCAATGTACCGTTGTCGATATTGTCCACAACAATAACTCTGTCCAGAAGATTTGACATAATGTTTTCATACTCCGGGGAGTATTTCACAAGTTCTTTGGCAATGCCTATAACTCCGTTTTCTTTCAATATCTCGTGTTTTTCTGCGCCAAGAGGTCTGCCCTTGACCGAGGTCATCGGCAAAAACGTGGCTCTGCCGTTTTTATGCTCTTTAAGGAAATGTATGGCGTTTTTCACACTTTCGTCATTTCGTGTGATTATATTCTGGATCGCTCCGCCAAGGGCTATTTCCACGGCGGTCTCATATCTGCTTTCTACGGTGATGACTTCCCCGACAGCCCCGCATATGCCCTTAAATTCGGGGTCTTTGCTGTCACGGCGTTTAAGTATCGCCTTGACGCCGCCGTAATAGCCTTCATGGTCTTTTTCAAGCTCGGAAAGAATTTTCAGCCTTGAATTTTTTTCGTTTATTTCTTTTGTAAGTCTTTCCCTGTTGCCGTCTTTTTTTTCAATTTCTTCGGTATAATTATTTTTCAGTTTTGTAAATTCGTCTATATGTTCGGTTGCAAGCCCGATTTCTTCCTCTATACGTTCAAAGCGTTTTTTTGAGCCTGCAATTTCTTTCTCTTTTTCCGTTTCTTCGGCTTTGGCCGCTTCAAATGTATTTCTGAGATTTTCTTTGCGTTTTTCCGCCTGTTCATTTAAGGTATTTATACCGCTTAGAGTTATTTTCAATTCGGTAACAGCTGCCTCTTTTTCGGTTATTTTGCTTTCCGCAGCCGCTACCTGCTCTTCGCTTTTGCTTATGCGCTGCTTGAATTGCTCAAATTCTTTCTGCTTTTTGGCAAAAACATTATTTTTGTTTTCAAGCATAAGGCTTTTGCCGTTTATCTCGGTAACTATAAGTTTTATATCGTCCTCTTTCTTTTTGCGTAAATTTGCGGCAGCCTCGTTTTCGCTCTTGATCCTGTTTATATTGCTGCGTATATGTACCATTTCGCTGCGGTAGAGTCTTGTATCGTTTTCACGTCCTTCATATTCCGAACGCTTTTCGGCAATATCTTCGTTAAGTTTGTGTATTTTTTCGTCAAGCTGCCGAATATTGCTTTTTTTCTCGTGTATATCCTGTTCGAGCATATTTTTTGCCTTTTCCAGTTCACCGCGGTCATTTTTCAGCTGATTTATCGTTTTATCGAACTCTTTGGTTCCCTCTTCGTATTTATCGGCTTCACGCACAAACAAATTCACCTGCACAAGTTTCTGCCTTTGAGCAAGGGTATTGTAAAATTTGGTCTTTTCGGCTTCTTTTTCAAGCGGTCCGACCTGACGTTCCAACTCGGCTATAATATCGTTTACCCTGACAAGATTGGCATGCTCTTTTTCAAGCTTGTTAGCCGCCTCGGCACATCTGGTCTTGTATTTTACAATACCGACAGCCTCCTCAAACAGCATACGCCTGTCCTCGGAACGTGATGAAAGTATCTCGTCTATGCGTCCCTGCCCGATTATGGAATAGCCTTCCTTGCCTATGCCCGTATCCATAAAAAGCTCCAGTATATCTTTAAGACGGCAGCTCGTGCCGTTTATAAGATAGTCGCTTTCGTTTGAGCGATAAACGCGCCTTGTAACGGTCACTTCGCTGTAATCCACATTAAGCGCATGATCGCTGTTATCCATTATCATAGATACTTCCGCAAAACCCATTGCCTTGCGGTTTGCCGTACCGTTAAAAATAACGTCTTCCATTTTTGCGCCGCGAAGGCTCTTTGCACTTTTTTCACCCAACACCCAACGCACCGCATCGGCAATATTGCTTTTGCCGCTGCCGTTAGGGCCGACCACGGCTGTTATCCCGTTATTGAATTCAAGCCTTATCTTTTCGGGAAATGACTTAAAACCCTGTAATTCCAATCTCTTTAAATACATAAATATTCTCCCTGTAATAACGTGTCAAAGATATTCGTACTCCGCTGCGCGCCGATAATTGACGGTTTATGACACAACAGTAAGTACCGACTGCCTAAGAAACGACCCTTACTTAGTCGATAAAATGCCATAATACAAGTATACAATAAATTTAAAATAAATTCAATGTTTTTTTGTTTTTATTAAGTTTTTAATCTTTTGGACCGATGTTTTACATTTTGCTTGTTTTTTTCGGCAAAATGTGATAAAATCATTATAATTATAAAAAGGAGTGATATTATGGATTCTTCACAAAAAAACATACGTAAAAGTCTGCTCCGCATTGTTCTTGGCAGAACAGGTTTCATTGCCGTAGCGATCGTTGTACAATTTTTGATCGTGCTTTCATACTTCAGTTATTTAAAGGATTATTCTACAATTCTGACCGGACTTTTGTATTTTATATCTTTTGCGACGCTTTTGTATATCATAAACACCAGCCAGAATGCGGATTATAAGATAGCATGGCTGCTGCCCGTTGCAATTTTCCCGATATTCGGCGCGCTGCTCTATTTGTTTTTTAAGCTCCAGCCCACAACAACAAAGATAAACAAAAAACTTGAGCAGAATATAGCAAGATCAAAACAGTATATGAAACAGGATAAAAAAGTCCTCAATTCATATTCGACAGAATGCCGCCACGGCTATGGTTTTGCACAGTATATGAACGACTTTGCAGGTTATCCCATACATTCGGATACAAAGGTAAAATATTATCCCCTTGGCGATGATTTTTTTCCCGATTTTTTGGAACAGCTTGAAAAAGCGGAAAAATATATTTTTCTTGAATATTTTATAATAGATTTTGGGGAAGTATGGGACAAGATACTTGAAATTTTGAAAAAAAAGGCTGCCGAAGGCGTTGAGGTGCGTGTAATGTATGACGGTTTGTGCATGGTATCGCTTTTGCCGTTCAACTACCCCAAACAGCTTGCGGAATATAATATCAAATGCCGTATTTTTAACCCTATAAGACCGTTTCTTTCTTCGTCACAAAATAACCGTGACCACCGAAAGATATGTGTTATAGACGGAAAGACAGGTTTTACGGGCGGTATCAATCTTGCCGACGAATATATGAATATCATTGAACGCTTCGGTCACTGGAAGGACACAGCTATAATGCTTGAAGGCAGCGCAGTCAACAACCTGACAATGATGTTTTTGCAGATGTGGAATATAAGTGAACCCGATGCAAACGAATATGCAAAATACCAAGCAAAACCCGTTAAGACAGCTGTTAACGGTTATGTACTTCCGTTCGGCGATAGCCCGCTTGACGACGAGCCTGTCGGTAAATCCGTATATATGAATATAATAAACAATGCGGAAAGCTATGTGCATATCATAACGCCGTATCTGATAATTGACCACGAGATGGAAACGGCGCTGATCTTTGCCGCAAAGCGAGGCGTTGACGTTAAGCTGATACTGCCTCACAAGCCAGATAAAAAATATATTTTTGGCATAACGCGCTCGTCTTATCGCCAACTTCAAAAAGAGGGCGTTAAGGTTTTTGAATACGAAAAAGGCTTTATTCACGCAAAGCAAATTTTGTGTGATGATGAAATTGCCATTTTAGGCACAATAAATTTTGATTATCGCAGTTTACTGCATCATTACGAGTGCGGTGTTTTAATGTGCAAAACTCCTTGTTGCAAGGATATGAAACGGGATTTTGAATATCTTTTCAATGTTTCCATTGATATGAAAAATTTCAAGCAAAATCCTTTTGTT
>CANRCU010000169.1 GCA_947629215.1 uncultured Clostridia bacterium | reverse complement strand
CCGTTTGGTGCGGTCACGGTCACCGCCGCAGCCAAAAACGGTGATTATCCTGCCTTCGGTAAATTCACGCACGGCATTTAGTATATTTTCCACACCGTCGGGAGTATGCGCATAATCCACAATTACATTTATACCCCTGTCGTTCGGTATATTCTGTATACGTCCCGGAACACCGCGTATTTCTTTTATCCCTTTTTCAATATCTTCGGCAGATATGCCCATCATCACTGCCGCCCCGATAACGCCGAGTGCATTGTAAACGCTGAACCTGCCCGGTACGCCGAGCGTCATATCGGCTTTTTTGCCGTTTATATCAACGCTAAATTCCGCTCTGTCCATAAAATATTTGATATTATAGGCTTTCAGATCGACAGCCTCGTTGATACCAAAGGTCATTGTACGGCAGTCCGCGCGCCTTATAATTTCGGCAGCCCACTTGTCGTCGCCGTTTATAACGCCGTTTTTACACATTGAAAACAGCCTTGCTTTTGCAGCGCAGTAATTATCCATATTTTTGTGAAAATCCAGATGATCCTGCGTAAGATTTGTGAAAATGCAGGTATCAAAATCAGAGCAGTCCGCTTTTTTAAGCTCCAGCGCGTGTGAAGATACCTCCATTATAACATCGTCGACGCCCATATCCGCCATTCGGGCAAAAATGGCTTGCAACTCTATTGTATCGGGGGTAGTCGAAGTTGCAAACTCAACATCAAGTTTCTCCCCGTCCACGGTGACGCCGACCGTACCTATAACGCCCGTTTTGTGACCGAGCCTGCGTAAGACCGTTTCCATAAAATAGGTGCTGCTGGTTTTGCCGTTTGTACCCGTAACGCCGATAAGGTTGAATTTTTCGCTCGGATGACCGTAGAACTCAACGGCTATTTTTGCAAGCGCCTCTCTGCTGCCGTTAGGAACAAAAACGGCATTCACACCCTCGGGCAGCTCCGCTTCTTCCTCGCAAACAAATGCCTTACAACCGTTTTCTGCCGCCGAAGGGATATATTTGTGTCCGTCGGAGGTAAAGCCCTTCATACATATGAAAAGGCTGCCGCCGCTCGCTTTGCGCGAGTCTATGGTCAGGCTTGTTATCTCGGTATCCGCGCTGCCGCACATCAACCTGTATTCAACATCTTTCAACAATTCCGTCAGTTTCATGGCAAATCCCATCTCCTGTCAATGATATTTGTACTGCGCTCACGCTTTGTACTCATGACCCTTAGTCCACCCATTTTCTATACATTATAATACAAACCTAAAAAAAAATCAATCGGTATATAGAATTATTTTACTTTTAGGGTTTATTTTTTCTCCGGGCGGCGGAAACTGCGACTTTACGACATTTCCGCCGCCGATAAATTCGGGTTTTGGCTCATTATTTCGCAACTTTTCCATTATTTCCGCTTTTTTCATACCGATAAAGTTTTCGACAATTTTCGACTCAAAATCGCTTTCCTTATCGTTGTAAACAGGCGATATGCCTAAATACGGCAAAATATTTTCAAACAACTGCCTCATTACGGGACCTGCGACCTGTCCGCCGTAGTATACGCCCTGAGGCTCGTTAATCAGCACAAGCGCAATAACGCTCGGGTCTTCCGCAGGCGCAAAGGCGCAGAACGAGGCTATGTATTTTCCGCTGCCTCTCGGCAGTTTCTGACTGGTCGCAGTCTTGCCGCCTATCCTCATACCCGGGATATATGTTTTGTTGCCCGTACCCACCGCGACCACGCTTTCGAGTATTTCTCTCACAGTATCCGAAGTTTCCTTTGATATTATCCGCCTGCCATCGTCATATTCAAAGGTACTTACCGTTTCGCCCTTTTCGTTTCTTATTTCTTTTGCGAAATGCGGCGTAACAGCCGTGCCTCCGTTTACCGTTGCCGCAACGGCGCACACAAGCTGCAAAGGCGTTATCTGAAAACCCTGACCGAAACTCATCGTCGCTGTTTCAAGCGGACCTATCTTGTCCTTTGCATGCATTATACCGACAGCTTCTCCCGGAAGGTCTACGCCCGTTTTTTTGTCGAACCCGTATTTTATCATGTATTCATAGAACTTATCGCCGCCGAGCCTTGCGGCAACATCCATAAAAACGGGATTGCAGCTGTTCTGCACACCTTCCACAAAAGTTTCCGTACCGTGACTTCGGGGCGAACGCCAGCATTTTATGAGCCTGTCGGCAATTACCCTGCCTGCATTGCAGTTGAAAACATCCGTTGTTTTTACTACGCCTTCTTCAAGACCGGCAGCCGAGGTTATGACCTTGAAAGTCGAACCCGGCTCGTATGTATCATTTATGGTAAAATTACGCCACATACGGTTAAGAGCGTCGTTTTTGGTCTTTTCGTCCACGCTTTCGTCATTTACCGTATACGGGTCGTTCAGGTCAAAAGAGGGATAATTCGCCATTGCATATATCTCGCCGTTTTTCGGATCCATAACAATAACAGCCCCGCTTTTCGCCTGTTTTATATTGACCGTATTTTCTATCAGCTGCTCCGCATATCGCTGCACATTAAGGTCTATGGTGGTAACAAGGTCACCGCCGTCGACAGGCGGCTGACGGTACTGGGGCATATTCGGTATTTCCTCCCCCGCCGCCTTTGTATATGTCATTATCCTGCCTTTTTTGCCGCTAAGCACACTGTCGTACTTTGCCTCAAGCCCGATTATGCCCTGATTGTCTTTGCCCACAAAACCTATCACCTGCGCAGCCGTTGTTCTGTAAGGATATACGCGTTTTATATCCTCGTCTATCATCACACCGTCAAGCTGCATATCCCTCAATTTTTCCACCTCTTCTTCGTTCGCTTTATCTTTTATTCGCACAAGAGCAACTTTTTTACAGACTTTTTCCAACACCTCGTTATAGTCAAGCCCAAGCACATCCGCAAGCGCCCTTGCCGTTTTCTCCTCGTCTTTTATCTGCGCGTGTATAACGCTTATGGCAGCCGCTGTTTTTGTACCTGCCAATATATTGCCGTTCCTGTCTGTGATATTCCCTCTGCGCGGCGCTATAAGCCTGTCACGGGTCTGACGGTCATAAGCCATTTTCACATAATCTCCGCCGGCGCTGCTCTGAAGCCACGCTATACGGCATATCATAACAAAAAGACCCGTAAACATACAGGTCATAAGAAAAAGTGTACGTTTTTTTGTAAGTATACGTGTTTTTGACATACCCTGCTCCTTGGGACAATGTTTTTTTATAATTCTATTATCACAAAATCTGCTTTATTCCAAACCGCCTATGCCAAAATCGCCATAAAACCGACAACATAAACACAGTATTGATACTTCTTATCAAATCGGTCTGTAATAATATACAAAAAAAAATTTCAAATCAACATAAGTTTGTTAACACTTTTCGTTGTTTGTTTGCTATAATAATGATTGTGAAAAACCCCTAATATTTTCACAATACAGTTTATGCATCCCTCAATATATGATTAAACTGTAAACCCCATAAAGAATACCTTCTCTTTATGTAAAGGCGGTCTGTAAAGACCGCTTTTGCATTTTACATGAAAAACACAACAATTTTGAACAAAATACCTTGTAAAATATACGATTTTGTATTAAAATAGAAGATAACCTATTTTTCGGAGGATAAAATTTTTTAACCATATTCTTATAATAAAGGGGGACCAATAATGGAAAAGATCGCAAGTTTTACCATCGACCACGACCGTCTTTTGCCCGGTATATACGTATCCCGCAAAGACAAAGTCGGCAGTGAAGTAATAACAACTTTTGACATACGTCTTAAAAAGCCGAATATCGAACCGTGTATGACCGCAGCGGCAATACACACGGCAGAGCATCTGCTTGCCACATATATAAGAAACGACGAACAATGGGGCAAAAAAACGGTATATATCGGTCCTATGGGCTGTCGGACAGGTTTTTATGCAATATTTGCGGGCGACCTGACATCAAGGGACATACTGCCGCTCATAAAAGACGCTTTTGCTTTTATGGCTGACTACGAGGGTGAGATACCGGGCAGCAAACGCGCCGAATGCGGTAACTGCCTTGATCACAACCTTGCCTACTGCAAGTGGGAGGCAAAAAAATTCCTTGACGAGATACTGTCCGATATAAAGGAAGAAAATTTGAGATACCCCGAATAAAACACTTTACAACGCCCGAATAAAGTATTATAATTTATTTTTAACAAGAAAACGCCGTTATTCATACAAGAAGGTGATATTTTATGCAGGAGACCCATAAATTGCAGGAACTTGCTTTGCAAGATCCTCAGAAACAAATAGAAACGCTTTATCAGAATCTTATAGCCGCAATAAAAAGGTATCATCCGAGCGACGACTATTCCATGGTCAAAAAGGCGTTCGACTTAGCGTATGAGGCGCACCACGACCAATTCCGCAAATCGGGTGAACCCTACATCATCCATCCGCTTTGTGTTGCGACCATACTTGCCGAACTGGAGCTTGATATAGAGAGCATCGTTGCAGGCATACTGCATGACGTTGTGGAAGATACGGAATATACTCTTGAAGATATAGCCGCTATGTTCAACGACGATGTTGCCCTGCTTGTCGACGGCGTTACAAAGCTTGAAAAAATAAAATTCACTTCAAAAGAAGATTTTCAGGCGGAAAACTACCGTAAAATGTTCCTTTCCATGGCAAAGGATATACGCGTCATACTTATAAAAGTTGCGGACAGACTGCACAATATGCGTACACTGAAGTATATGCGCGCCGAAAAGCAAAAGGAGATAGCTCAGGAAACACTCAACATCTACGCTCCGCTTGCCGACCGTTTGGGTATATCCAAAATAAAAGTCGAGCTTGAAGACCTCTGTCTGCGCTATCTTGAACCCGAGGCATATTATGACCTTGTCGACAAGATACGCCGCAAACATTCCGAACGCGAGGCATATGTTCACAAAATAGTCCAAGACATACAGAAGGCTTGTGACGAACACGGCATAAAATGCGAAGTATACGGCAGACCCAAACATTTTTTCAGCATTTACAAAAAAATGCACAATAAGAACAAGACCATAGATCAGATATTTGATCTTTTTGCGGTCAGGATAATGGTAGACACCGTTGCCGACTGTTATGGCGCCCTCGGTATAGTACACGAGATGTACAAACCCCTGCCCGAGCGTTTCAAAGACTATATCTCCATGCCAAAAGCAAACAGATACCAGTCCTTGCACAACACTCTTATAGGTCCCGAAGGTACGCCCTTTGAAGTGCAGATAAGGACGTGGGAAATGCACCGCATCGCCGAATACGGTATCGCAGCGCATTGGAAATACAAAGAGGGCAAGAC
>CANRCU010000168.1 GCA_947629215.1 uncultured Clostridia bacterium | reverse complement strand
TCGGCATTGCCCGCGGGCTGGGGGATATGCGTATAAATACCCTGCTTGACGGCAGACGTTACGAATATGTTGTGATAAGCGATGACAAAGAGCTTATCGACAGCTTGGATACGGTGATAGAATGAGAAAAATAAGGGTCTGTATATTGACCGCCATATTTGTTTTTGCCCTTGCGCTGACAGCGTATGCCGCCGAAAGGCTTAAAGAAACATACAATGAGGATAGTGGCGAATACAGATATTCGCTTGATAAAGATAATTATGTTACATCTTCAAAACAGCTTGGCAGGATAGTCGAGGGCGCCGTAAAACTTGATTACGGCAGCGATGTCGAAGTCAGCCTCGAAAAAAACGGCAAGGCTGCCGAAATAACTTCTGGCGGCATAGTATTTGAAGAGGGAAATTATGTGCTGACTGTTTCAGACGGCGAGGAACGCGCATCGGTAAATTTTATGATAAAAAAAACGGATGCCGACTTGGACAGCGAAAACGTATTTTACAGCATATCCCCCGTCGAACAGTCATACTCGGCAAAAGACGGTATGTATCATATGTCCGTAGGGGGCAGATACACATTCCGATGCAATGTCCCGAATCTGTGTATTACGGATAGACCCGTAAAAGTATATATGCCATCGGATGAAAAACTCGATGTAAAGGTATATAAAAACGGCGGCGAAATATCGTTTTCAAGCGGAAAAACCTTTTACGAGCCGGGATATTATGTGTTCGAAAACGTATACGAGATAGCCGAGGATGAGGAGCTGACCGATGAAGAAATAATGTCCGACGCAAGCGAAGAGGAAAAAACGGCGCTTGCCGGTGACGATATTACCGATGAGGAGATAGCCGCCCTTGCCGAAAACGGCGATGGCACAGACGGGGAAGAAAACCTTGGTATAGCGGATGTATCCAAATTCAGCTTTTGCATAACGGACGGTCCGCAAAGCGCAGTCGGCATCATAAGCCCGCCTCAGGATCATATTATAGCTTCGGTCACGCTTGACGGCAAAAAGACCGAAACCGATAAAAATTTTTTCAAAGCCGAAAAAGACGGCAATTACAGGATAGTGTTCAGAAACGAGGCAGGCAAACTGCCCGACCGCACTTTTGCTTTTACAAGGGATACCATGCCGCCGACGCTTGATTTTGAAAATGTGGGCAGCGGCGGTATCGCAAGGGGCAACTTCCACATAATAAAAAAAGATAAGGGATGCAATGTCGAAATTTACAAAAACGGAGAGCTTCGGGACGACCTTCCGGATACGATAGAGGAGGAAGGGCTGTACAGGATAATTGCAAGCGACGATGCGGGCAACAGCAGGGTCTATATGATACGCCTGAAAAAAGGCTATGAAGTTTATATATTTTATTTTACAGCCGCAATATTGGCGGCGGCAGTCGGCATATGGCTGTATTCGTCATATATCGGCAAAAATATCCATATAAGATAAGGAGTGTCGCACTATGGCGGGCAACAGACCGAGCAAAGAAGAATATATAGCAAAACTTAAAGAGGAAAGAGAAAAAAGAGAAAAGGGGCTTGATTATAAAGTACCCGATATTCACGGCGAAAGCAAAGAAAAGACTTCGGCAGATGCGGCAAACCCGTTTGTAAGAAAAATAACCCTTGACGAGCTTATAGATATATCGAGGGCAAAACAGAACAAACCGCCTATAGAAAGGGCAAAGCTGACGCCGTTTATAACAAGAGAAAAAGAAAAAGACAGCCCCGTGTTGGGAAAAAATTGAAATTCGCAAAATCACATTTTGACTTGTATGTTAGTCATTTTATGACTTTACATAAAAAAATTAAAGAAAGGAGAATAACCAATGTACATGCTCACGTTTTTTCTGGCAAAAGCCGATCCCTTCGGTGAGATGACAAAGCCTATAATCGAACTTCTCGACAGCGCTTTGAACCCTATAATTGCGCTTGTGGTCGCACTGGGTACCATTTACTGTGTTTTCCTTGGCGCTAAGCTCGCAAAGGCTGAAGAACCGCAGGAAAGAGAGAAGGCGAAACAGCATCTCAAAAACTCGATCATCGGTTTTCTGTTGATATTTGTGCTGATCGTTGCCCTTAAAGTAGGTGTAGGCCCGCTTCAGGAATGGCTCAAAACGTCAACATCGTCCTCTTCAAAGGGAACGGAAACGACCACAAAGAAAACAGCTATGGTTACAGATATAGATTTTACCACAACGTATGATCTATGATATTATGTTTTTTGCGGATGCCGGCTATATGACGGTATCCGCAGAAATGCTTATATAAATTCCCGGCGTTATCGTGCGGAAATTTATATAAACATAAATACGGGAGGGACAAAAAATGAATGCTATATTGAAAAAAATACTTGTCTATCTTGCCGGCGCAGCCGTTATATCGGCTTTGCTGGGCGCAGCGGTGACCACGTTTTTAAGACATTCGGCAGAGGCGATAGAAACGGGTGATTATATGCTTTTTGCCGATATATCCGTGTTTGCCGACATACATACATATATATTGGGGCTTATCCTGCTGGTATGCCTTGTTGTGCTTTACTTCGTTTTCGGCAATCACAGCGCCAAGAGCGCAAAACGCATGATGGATACAAACAAGGTCAAGGCGGTAAGAGCAGGTCTTGAAGATTCAAGGTTTATGACCGCAAAAGAGAGGGATGCAAACTTTGCGCCCTGTAATTTTGCAAAACTTGCCGATGTGGCAAAGGACGGCGTACCCGTAAGGGCTTATTACGAAAAAAAAGCAGGTCTTAAAATAAATATAGCAAGCCCCATGCACAGTATAATCATCGGTTCTACCGGTTCCGGTAAGACGACTACCTTCATAAACCCGATGATACAGATACTTGCGGCATCGGGAGCAGGTTCTTCGATGATAATGACAGACCCCAAAGGCGAGCTTTTTCAGATGCATTCGGGCTTTTTGCAGGAAAGAGGCTATAAAGTTATGGTGCTTGACCTGAGAGATACATATTCGTCTTTCAGGTGGAATCCTCTTGGCGATATTTACGACCGCTATCAGCTCTATGTCGAGGCAGGCAACAATATTCTTGAACATTCCGACGAGATAGCCGCTTATCCCGAGCTGGAGCTGGAGGACCCCAAAGAAAGTTTTACGGGCGTATGGTATGAATATTACGGCAAGGCTTATTCCGACACGGAGAAAGTCATAATAGATGCCAAAATGAAAAAACAGATAATATATGACGAGCTGTACGAGGACCTTAACGACCTTGTAAGCGTGCTATGCCCCATAGAGTCACAGGACGACCCCGTGTGGGAAAAAGGCGCGCGTTCGATAGTTATGGCGACGCTGCTTGCCATGCTTGAGGACAGCGAAAGGGAAGACCTTGGCATGACAAAGGAAAAATACAATTTCTATAATCTGAACAAGGCTATATCCAATTCCGACAACAACTTTGAGGCGCTTAAAAATTATTTTGCGGGCAGGTCGCCTATAGCAAGGTGCGTTTCGCTTTCAAAACAGGTTACCACGGCTGCCGACAATACGCTTTCAAGTTATATGTCTATAGCCTTTGACAAGATGTCAATGTTCAATGACGAGGGTATATGCTCCCTTACAAGCGCAACGGATATAGATCCGAATATCTTTGCCGACGAAAAGACGGCTCTGTTTATGAAAATACCCGACGAAAAGGACACAAGGCACGCCCTTGCCTCAATGTTTGTGCTTTGTATATATAAGGCACTCATCAAAAAGGCGTCCGCAAGGGAAGACCTTTCTCTGCCGCGAAATGTCTACTTTATACTCGATGAGTTCGGTAATATGCCCAAGATAGACAAATTCGACAAGATGATAACCGTAGGTCGCAGCCGTAAGATATGGTTCAATATGGTGGTGCAGTCATATGCGCAGCTCAACAATGTTTACGGCGATACCGTGGCGGATATTATAAAGTCAAACTGCGGTATGAAAATGTTTATCGGTTCAAACGATATAAATACCTGTAAGGAGTTTTCGGAACTCTGCGGTAATATGACGGTGCAGACGGGCAGCGTTTCGGGCTCCGTTATGGGGGATAAGGATATAAATTATTCGCAGCAGATACAGCAAAGACCGCTTATCTATCCGTCCGAGCTGCAAAGGCTGAACAACAGGGAAAGTACGGGCAACTCTATAATAGTTACTTTCGGTAATTTCCCACTTAAAACAAAGTTTACCCCAAGTTACCGCTGTCCGCTTTACAAATTCACCACAATGGACTTGAGCGAAACAAGAAAAAATATATTTATAGGCGAAGATGTTTATTATGATCTCGGCAGAAGAAACGACATCATAATAAAAGAAATGGAGGAAAAAGATGCTTGAAGTCAAAACAGAGATAAACGATAAAAAGGCTGTTATTTACCTTGCCGGCAAGGCGGACACACCGTCGAGCGAAAAGGTGCTGACAGAGTTTGAGGCGGCTGTGGATGCAGGCTGTACGGAATTTGTGTTCGATATGTCCGAGGTAGAGTATGTCTGCTCGTTTACGCTGAGAGTGTTTCAGAAGGCGCAGAAAGTATGCAGCGCAAATTCGTATGATATGTGCCTGACGGGAGCTTCCGAGGGCGTAAAGGACGTATTTGAGATAACGGGCTTTTTATCCGTAATAAATGTGCTGTAAAAGCCCCGAATGAAACAGGTGTGTTGTATGTTGAGAAAAAACGCTTTTTTTATACTGCTTGCGGTGTGTATGCTTTGCCTTTGGCAGCCTTGTTTTGCGTCGGATAACGTAAAACCCGTTGTTTTGTACCCGCAAAACGGACAGAGCGTATACGGCGGTGACAGCCTTGGGCTGCGCTATTATGCCGATAAAGACAAGATGTGCCGTATACTTGTTTCGGACGACAGCGGTGTGGTCGTTTCAAGGAATATAAAAAGCGGGGCGCTGACAAGAAACGGCGCAAAGGATAAATATGTTGTGGGCAGCGGCGGTCTTTGCCTTTTGCCTGCCGATACGCTGAAAGCGGGCAAGCGTTATTTTGTACAGGTAGTATCGGGGCTTTCGGTGTCCGAACCCGTGGTTTTTACCGTGACAGATAAAAATACAAAGACCGCTTCACCAAAAAATATTGCGGTCGGTTCGGTAAGAAGCAAACTTAGCCGCGCTTTCATTGCGCCAGATGATCTTCTTGTGTCGGCTGCTCTTGCAAACCGACTTATGGAAACAATAGAGGTAAAAGTGCGAAAACTTGACGAAAACAATAAAATGTATACCTCAAAAATAAAGCTCACAGTCAACAGAAAATTGAAAAATAATTATATAAACGCTTTTAAAGAACTTTATGCCATAGCCTTCCCGATAAAAAGCGCGGGCTGCTATAATTA
>CANRCU010000167.1 GCA_947629215.1 uncultured Clostridia bacterium | reverse complement strand
CCGATAGCCTTCCTGACGTCGGTCAAAAGCAATAATGTAATTTTCTTCCTGTACCTGCAGTATATTGACCGCTTCTTTTTTCTCCGCTTTATCCGGATACATGGCTAATATCTCCTCTGCCAGAGCCGATGCAAGCCCGGGATCCTGCTGGAAGAGCTGAACCACACCGTCAATTGTTTCCGTTTCGCCGTTTTCGTTTCTGAAAGAGGTATCAAAGGTTGCTATTTTCAGAGCAGGGTATTCTTTCAGCACGTCTGTCAGAAATTCCCATGCATAATCTTCGCCGCCGTGTGATACCAACAGTCCGTTATAACCGTCTTTTGCGCATTGCAAAATTCTGTTTTTCCATTCCTTGTCGCTATCATCACAGAAAAAAGTGTCCGCCTCCATGCCGAGGGCTTCTGCCGTCTTTGTAAAGGACTCCGACCACAGCTCAAAAATGGGCGAAGAAGACATATACATGATATACGCTACTTTTTTCCCTTCCACAGGCTGGGCTTCCTTTTGTGAGCAACCTGCCGTACAGGCTGTTATCAAGGCAGCTGCTATAAATAATGTAATTATTTTTCGCATTTCGTATCTCCTTCATAGTTTTCAAAATTGTTTGTTGTTAAGATGAGCCTGCGTTGTGTCTTCATCATTCTCCGTTTCCTGTCTTAACAGCATCTGATCTGTTTTATGCCTTAGAAGCAGCAGCATATCAAGCTGATTTGAATCGATGTTCAGACCGTTCTTCCGAAATAACAGCAGGAGTTTTCTTCGGTATTCTTTTTCGCTCAAATTTGTATATTGTTTTGCAAGCTCATACAACTTTTGCCGCAATTCGGCATTTGTATCCAATTCCCGGTTGAATTTTACAGCTTCCTCAAAGGAAAGCGTTTTCTTTTTCCAAGGCCATTTCATATCAGATCTCCTCTCTGCAATTTTCGGATCTGCCGCTTTCAAAATCTTGAATGTATTAATACATCATAGAAGCCCCTTATCCCTTGCCAGGTTTTCAATGCTCCTGTCGTAGGTCGCCTCCGCTTCTTTTGAAAAGAAACATCCCGGAACACCTTCATTGTTGTCACGGTGGTGAGCCACGCAGGCGCAGCATTTTCCGTGACGCGGGCAGTCATAAGTACATGGGCATGGTCTGTTGTTGTCACAATTGTTCATAAATAATTCCTCCTTATTTTTAATATGAAATGATTTTGTTGAGCATTAAGCTCTGCTTACATATAATAAATATAACACAGAAATATTAAAAATAGGGAAAAATGTCGGATTCGGTCGTTTTGATCCCGAAATTGGTCACCGACGGCAAAAAAACCGCCCGAAGGCGGCTTTCAAGATATGAAATCATCACGGATTCAAAATAACACAGGCAGTACAAATGCCTTCTTGTATTTTATAGTTAATATCCCCCTGATACCTGACAGACGAGGAGATAATACTGTCTATCCCAATATCACGCGCAACAGGCAGTCCGTTTTCCAACTTCAGCTCCGTTCCGCAGGGATTACCGACGGCGATCACTGTTTTATTCCCTACATTTCTGACATTGACTTGTATAGGTCCCGGGCTTTTTAATGCAACGCAAGCGTTCAGCGCATTTTCGAGAAGGTTGGCAAGAATAGCCACAAAATCCACATCGGCGATCCCCGACTGTGCGGGGGTATCCGCACGGGCGATATATTCCACGCCTGCCTTTTTTGCCTTATCTGCATAAGAACTAAGGATACCGTTGACTGTGACGTTCGGACACCATGCCGGAAAACTTTCCGGAGTTTCTTTGTCATGCCCTAAATATGCCAATATCCCCTCTGTGTTGCCCTCACGCGCCATAGCCGCGATCCGTTCGGTATGATGCCGCTGATCGTGACGGATACGTCGTATCTCCTGCTCGTTTTTTCTTGCATTTTCCACATAGGTCATCAGGTACTCAACGTTTTGTCTTACCAATTTGTCCCTTGCTTCCTTTCGCATCTGATAGATATTGCTGATTATCAAGATATTAGCTACGGCAAAAGAACACACGAATAATGAAAAAAGAAGTAAGGTGTTTGAATTTATCCCATTATCCGCACTGATTTTTGACAAAAGTATCACAAAAGAAACAAAATATATTATGGAAACAATATTCAGCGATAACCAGTTGTTTGTGCGAGATCCGCTGACATCACGTATGAGCGGTCTGCCATATTTATAATACGCAAAAAAAATCGCAAAACAAATAATGCCGTATAGCGCACCTCGTATAAAATACACAAAGGTGTTCGAGGCGTTCGGCGCAAGCAAGTGACATACATAAAACGAAACAGACAGTGAAATACAGAAAACACAGCCATATGTGATCCAAAGATAGCATTTCTTCCAAAATCCGTCTGCCGATGCATATATAAAGATACCATAGAAGTACATATACGAAAGCGTCAAAGCAACGGGCATTCTCCAAGGCTTTAACAAAAAAACAAAGCAGAAACACAGTTCCGGAAAAAGGAATATACCCGCCGAAACCCACAGCAGCGTCGTTTTTTTGATCGAGTATTTTCTCTCCTGTAGCAGAAGTCCTGCCGTCAGATGTGTTGCGAAAAATAACAAGCTGACAAAAAAGGCAATTGAGATTTTTTGAATAGTCGGCATCAGTTTCCTGCCTCCTTTAAGTAAAAATCAAAATACGCTTGCTTTAGCTCGGAGCGGCACCGCCTTGGAACGGGAATGATAGTTTCGTCATCCATAAGTAAATCTGCACCGAAAAAACAGCGAACATGATTCAGGTTGACAATATAAGAACTTCCGCACTTTATCATACCTTTTTTGTTCATGATACATTCCTGAAGCTGCGTCGATAATGACCACACAGAAAGTTTTTTTCCCGAGGCAAGAAAGAACACACGCCTTTTATCTCTGGTTTCTATATACAAAATATCCTCTATCGCGATGCGGTGCAGTTCGCCTTCACAGCGGAGAAGGATCCATGTTTTTTGCTCACGCATGGTAATGACACGTTCTAAGGCTGCGTCAAACTGTTCCTGTGTGTAGGGCTTGCAAATATAGTCTGCGGCATGTATGGAAAAGGCATCGACGGCATAATCAGAGCTGGTCGTCAGAAAAACGATGTCGGTATTTTCACTGAAACGGAGAATATCCCGCGCCAATTCCGTTCCCAGCATATCGGGCATACAAATATCCAAAAGCGCAATATCGGGGCCGCCCGCTTTATCAAATGCTCCCAACATTTCAAACGCAGACGAATATACATCAAATTCGATACCGTGCTTATCATGTGTTGCTGTGTAGACCCGAAGATTATCCGTGATTTTTTTCCTCTCTTCTGCCTCATCATCACAAATAGATATTTTAAGCATTGTTCCGCTTCCTTTCTTCAAAAAGCCGAAAGTCGGTAGTTTTTTCGGCCGTATCCGACATTGCCCAAGAACGACCCAAATGTTCAGTATCCGATATTTTTCTCGGTATTGGTTGCTCTTCCGTTTAGACACTCCCGGTCGATATAAAGATTCTCTTATAGACAAATAGCATTTTAAAATAAAATTTGCCCCAACGGTCATGATATATTATATACCAATATCCATATCTTTGCAATGGGGTCACATTGTTTCCGCAGAGAGATGTCGACGCAGCTGCCGTAGGGGTAGGGGAGGCTACGAATAGTCTTGGAGTTTATTGGCATAGAAAAAAGCGGTGCAGCTATGCCTACGCCGCCTGTGAAAGCTTTTGACGATCGTCAAGGACCAAAAACAATATTATTCGAGTATTTCGAGTATCTTTGACCATGCATTTTCCAGTTTATTCATTGTCCATGCGGCATTTGCGGGGCTTGTGGACGGCAGCAAAACAATATCCATACCGCATTTTTCTTTTTGATATTTATCATACAAGCGCTTTGCCGTGCCGCCGTTTGCGAATATCCGTTTGACTTTGCTGTTATCCACTATCACGCTCAATTCTGTCGGTGTAACATTTTTAATCGAGCTGTCGCTTGAACCGATAATATCACATTCGGCTATAACGTCCCATAAGGCGATATGCCTTCTTAAAAGCATTTCCGTCTTTTGAGCTGTCGTAACGGGCAACTCTTCGCCTAAAAGCCGTGATATTAGCCGCCAGAATCTGTTTTGCGGGTGTCCGTAATAAAAAGCACTCTCGCGCGATTTTACGGATGGCAGAGTGCCTAATATAAGTATTTGCGAATTTTCGTCAAACACAGGTTCAAACCCGTGTTTTATATGAGTATATGCATTCATTTTTCTCTGTGATTTTTTTTGTCTATATTTTCCGCTATCTCAGCCGATTTTGCCCCACCTGCATCCGGCTGGGACAAAAGGGTCTGCATAACGCTGCCGTATATCTGCGAAACGTTTTTCTTCCAGTTTTTTTTAAGCATCCGTGCATCTTCTTTGGTCGGCACGGAAACATTTATCTCCATAAGTATATGGTTATCCTCGTAAACACCGCACTTGACAAGATAATCGTCTTCACGGTTGATAAAATAACCTGCTGTGACGCTGAACTCTTTTTTAATGCGTCTGCGGTTTTTGACCGTATAGTCCAGCACAGCCGTGCGTTTGATATTAGGTATCTCTTTTGAAAAATAATCCAACACTTTTTCTCCGTCGATTGTGATAGTATACCTTGTGTTGTCGTTCTCGTAGCTTTCTTTGATAAGCTCTTCGTCGATAAGCTCGCGCAGATATTTTTTAAACGAAAAAAAATCCATATATTCGCCGTCTATGATAAACTCGGCTATCTGCATTTCCGACATGGGTATATCCATCTGATACAACAGAAAAAGCAGCAGCAGTTTATTTTCAGCCATCAGCTTTTTTTGCATAAAAAGCCCTCCTAAAATATACAATAGACTTATTTTAACTCATTACGGCAAAATTTTCAATTTGTATTATATCTAAAAAAAACGGGCGGTTTTTGTCACATTCCACGAACAAATTGTGTTTGGCGACGGTCGGACAACTAAATATTGACCGTATAAAAAAGACTGCCGCAAACAGCGTGTTTACGGCAGCCGTGATTTTTTATTCAACTGTCTTGAATGCTTCTTCAAGATCCTGTATTATATCGTCGATATTTTCCGTACCTATCGAAAGGCGGACGGTATTCGGTTTTATACCCTGGTCGAGCAGTTCTTCTTCGCTGAGCTGCGAATGAGTAGTGGACGCGGGGTGGATAACAAGCGACTTGACATCCGCAACATTTGCAAGCAGAGAGAAGATCTCCAGATTGTCGATAAACTTCTTAGCCTTTTCGGCGTCGCCCTTTATTTCAAATGTAAAGATAGAGCCGCCGCCGTTGGGGAAGTACTTTTTATAAAGCTCCTGCTGTAAGG
>CANRCU010000166.1 GCA_947629215.1 uncultured Clostridia bacterium | reverse complement strand
ATGAGTGTTATTGAGGCGCGCGCGCTGCCCGATGTAAGGGACGGTCTGAAACCCGTTCACAGAAGGATACTTTTTTCTATGAACGAAATGGGGCTTGCACCAAACAAGGCTCATAAAAAATGCGCCCGTATCACCGGTGATACTATGGGTAAATATCATCCGCACGGCGATTCCGCCATTTATGACGCATTGGTAAGGCTTGCGCAGGATTTTTCGATGAGATACCCCCTTGTGGACGGTCACGGGAATTTCGGTTCTATTGACGGTTATCCTGCGGCTGCCGCAAGATATACCGAGGCTCGTCTGGACAGGATAGCGCTTGAAATGCTTGCCGATATAGATAAAAACACGGTAGATTTTATACCGAACTATGACGGCGATTTTATGGAACCGACTGTCTTGCCGTCAAGGATACCCAATCTTCTTGTAAACGGCGCAACGGGTATTGCCGTCGGTATGGCAACAAATATACCGCCGCATAATCTGTCCGAAGTCGTAGACGCGCTTGTCAAAATAATAGATAACAAAGTCGACGAAAACAGAGAAACGGACATTGACGAAATTTGCGGTATAATCAAAGGTCCCGATTTTCCGACAGGCGGAAATATTTTGGGCAAGAGCGGTATTCTTTCCGCATATAAAACGGGCAGGGGCAAACTTAAAGTCCGCGCCCAAGCCGAGATAATAACAAAACAAAACGGCAGAGAAGAGATACTTATTACAGAAATACCTTATACGGTCAACAAATCGCGTATGATCTCGGGTATTGCCGACCTTGTAAAAGAGAAAAAAATAGAGGGTATATCGGGTATTCAGGACAGCACAAACGACAGAAACGGTATACACATCGTCATAGAGGTCAAAAAAGATGCATCGGCAGAAATCGTTTTGAATAATCTCTATAAATATTCGCAATTACAAGAAACTTACAGTATAAATTTTCTTGCAATAGTAGACGGTGTGCCACAGGTGCTGAATATCAAGCAAATGCTTGAATATTATCTGGAACATCAGGTCGATGTCGTTACAAGGCGCACAAGGTTCGACCTTGAAAAGGCGCTTGAAAGGCTGCATATTTTAGAGGGATTTTTAAAAGCGCTTGACAATATAGACGAGGTCATCTCTATTTTGAGAAGTTCCCGCGTAACGTCCGAAGCCAAAGAAAGGCTTATTGAAAGATTCGGTTTTACCGAAATACAGGTAAATGCCATATGCGAAATGCGTTTCAGAAGTCTTGTCGGAATGGAAAGGGAAAAACTTCACAACGAGTTTAACGAATTAACAAAGTTTGCCGACGAGATGCGTGCCATTCTTGCCGACGAGAACAAGCTGTATGAAGTAATAAAAACCGAAATGCTTGAAGTTAAGCGCAAATTCGGCGACGGCAGACGCACAAGGCTTGTAAGGGATATGGGCGATATAGATATAGAAGACCTTATCGAAGATGAGATGAGCGTTATAACAATGACTCACCTTAATTATATAAAAAGAATACCGCTTTCAACTTATAAGAGCCAGAACCGCGGCGGCAGGGGTATTATGGGTATGCAGACGCGTGACGAGGACGCAGTCAGAGATCTGTTTTTGAGTTCGAATCACAGTTATCTGTTGTTTTTTACAAACATGGGCAAAGCATACCGCATAAAAACATGGGAGATACCCGAAGCAGGCAGAAATGCCAAAGGTACGCCTATAATAAATGTGCTTGAAATGGCAGAGAACGAAAAGATAACAGCCGTTATACCCGCAGGCGATTATACGGATACCTCGGGTTATCTTATGATGATAACGAAAAACGGCGTTATCAAAAAAACGCCCGTAAGTCTTTTTAACAATATCAGGCGTTCGGGTCTTATAGCCGTTAATTTGAGAGATAACGACGAATTGATCTCGGTCAGAAAAACAGACGGTGAAATGGATATTTTTGTTGTGACTCATCTCGGAATGGCAATTCGTTTTAACGAAAACGACCTGAGAAGTCTTGGCAGAAATGCCGCAGGCGTTAAGGCTATAAGTCTTAACGACGGCGACTGTGTTGTCGGTGCAGATATAATCAGTCCGGATAAAAAAGTACTTATAGTCAGTGAATACGGATTCGGAAAATGTACCGAAAGCGACAGTTTCAAAGTTCAAAACAGAGGCGGCAAGGGTCTGAAAGCCTATAAAATAACCGAAAAAACAGGCAATATAATCGGTCTGGCTATGGTCAACGACAACGAAGAGCTTATAATGGTAACAAGTCAGGGTATAATCATTCGTTTGAGAGTAAAAGATATATCCACCGTCGGCCGTGTTGCTCAGGGCGTTAAGCTGATAAATTTAGACGAGGGCGTAACGGTCGTAAGTATGGCTAAAATTTCGGAAGAAGATATTGATGAGGAAAACGAGGAAAATTAACAAAAAAAGGGTGTCGCAAAGCGACACCCTCTTGAATGAAATGCAAGCATTTCATTCAGTTTTTTCACAATGAATAAAGAGGCTCGTGCCTCCCGATGGTCGGCGCATAAAGCATCGCTAATTTCCTGCGGAAATAACGCTGGACTCACTCTTTTCCTCGGCAAAAGCACTTTTGGCTACGCCAAAAGCCGCACTTCGTGCGTCCGCATTGCTTTTTTGCGGTGCACAGAAATTCGATTCCGCCTGCGGATATTAGTCTGCGACGCCAAAATTACTTAAAAGATTTGCAAGTAAACTTAATCTAAAAATTCACTTTTTATCAAATAGTTCCGTTTTGCGACAGCTCCTTTTTATATATGCCTTTTATTTTTTTGATAGTTTATCTAATACTATTGCATGCAGCATAAAAAAAGCAGACATACATAACATAAATATACCGGAAAAAAAGTTATCTTTTATTCGCATCAACGAATCTGCCAAACATGCCAAAGCCGCTATTTTAAAAGCAATTACAGTCATATTTCTTTTGGGAACATTCTTTTGTACCGGTTTTTCTTTAAATATATTTTTTTCATTTATTATATAGGATAATGCAATACCAAATGCAAAAGCAAAAAAAGGAACACAACACCATGCAACGACGGCAGCAGGTCTTGATGCCAATATTTGATTTTTTATACGGCTTTTGTTGTTTATATCATATTCAACCAAAACAGATGTTCCGACAGGCAGTTCAAAACCATAAACGCCGACGGCTTTTCCTGTGACTTTTGTATTGTCTTTTGCGGTAAACTCATATTCCGTACCTATAATATCCGTTTTAACGACAGTTGCAGCAGTTGTATTTACATCACCCGTAAAATAAGTGTTTTCGGCATTTATAACTATATTCACCGCCAAAAATATAAGCAAAGCACAGCCTGCGCAGCATAAAATGCTTATTTTATTGCTGTGAAATTTTTTATTAAAAGCATGACCCCAAAGTAAAAAAATCGCAAAAACGGTAAGAGCGATAAAAGCAAACTCTACATTAAAGACCGTATCGTATGTATTTATTTTATTTTCCCGAGGTTTATCATAGAGATACCTCACCAAAAAAGTATCTCCCACATCGCCTTTAAAATTAATTTTTTTGGGATCGACAGTATTTGTTATGTATTCATTATCTATTGTTTTAAAACCGTAAGTCAGGCTGTTGTCCTCTATCTCGACTATATTGGCATTGGCAGTATGACTGTTTATATATGAACTTTTTGAAAGCAAGCATACAATACATATTCCCGCCAAAGACAATGTTCTTATATATTTACCGATATTTTTACTGTTTATAAATACAGTCGCTAAATAATTAATTGCAAAAAATACATACATCAATATTATAATTTTATTCATATTATCAACCTCTGTTAAAAACCCGAAGTTATTAATGTTTTAGCTTATTTCGGATGATAAGTTTTATAATAATGGCTATTAACAAAACAACATCCGTTTCTATACCGGAAAGTCAAGATATTCGTACTGCACTTTCGCTGTATACTCATTACCCGTCAATTAAATTTTATTAATTAGTTTTTCAAAAGAATTAGCATTTAATATTGTATTTGATATAAATTCACCTTTATAAAAGTTAGCCCAATTATTAAAAATACAAGGTGCATTTTTTGCTTTTTCCAACGTATCTATTTTTATAAAGTTTATTTTTTTATTTTTTTCTTTGGCATATTCGGTCAGTTCTTTTACTTCGTATTCTACATAAGGACATTCATTGCTGTAATAAACAGTAAAATCTTGATCGTCTATTTTCATATTTCTTGCTCTATCATTAAATTCAGGTGTATCATTATCATTAAATTGCAATGCCAATAATTCGTATTCTTCAATAGCATCTACAACTTTAAAACCATAATGTTTAAAAAATTTCTTTTCTCCTGTAAATGGTTTCTTCTTTTTAGATGTCAGAGTACATATACCACTCATACCTTTTTCTTTTGAATCGTTTATTGCATATTCCAACAGTTCTTTTCCTACACCTTTACCTTTAAAACTGCCTGCGACCCATAAACAATAAATATATTCATAATTTTTTCCATTGATCGATACCCAAGCAGTTTCTATCGGCTCATATTCAATAAATATTTTACCTCTTGCATTTAACTTTCTAAATACATGACCATCTTTTAATTTGTTTTTTATCCATTCTTCTTTTTGTGTACACCTTCTTGATGTTTTTTATCACCGATAGCACAACAAATATGTTCTTTATCAATATTTTCTAAATTTAAGTCAATATATTCAGTAATTTTACTTTAACACCTCAATAAAAGAGAATTGATAATATAGTGGTCTAAATACTCTATCTATCAAAAAATGCTCCTCACCCACAAGTGCTGCTACCTAAAATATTGTGATAATAAAGAAATAAGCGATAATCAAAACAATAATAGCAGCTACACTTCCTACAATTATCAAATACCACTTGAAGATACTTTTCGCTGTATTCACATCATTGTATATAGAGTTGAGCTTTTCGCTATCTATATTTTTATTTCTAACATCCGCTACATCAATATCTTTCACTAATTCATCAAGAGATAAACCAAAGTAATCACTCAAAAGGACAAGACGCTGAAAATCCGGATATGATTGGCAAGACTCCCATTTAGAAATTGTCTGGCGGGAAACCTTTATTTCCGCACCCAATTCCTCTTGCGAAAGACCCTTTGTTTTTCGTAAGTTGATCAATTTCTCATTAAAATTCATAAGCTATTCCTCCTATATATAATTTGGTTTTTGCAATCGCAAATATGTTATAGCATATTCGGGGGTTCTCTTTCAACCAACTTTTATTGGAAATTTGTCACCTACAAGAAACATTTGATAAATTCCACACTTTTTTACACAATGGCAATACTTGTTAACGTGATAAAACGCAACTCTTCATTGCCTTTGCAAACGGGAAGTTGTCAATCAATTCCAAAGGCTGAGTCATATTTGACCATACCCTTAACTTGAGGTGCGTCATCTTGTAATTTGAATGCC
>CANRCU010000165.1 GCA_947629215.1 uncultured Clostridia bacterium | reverse complement strand
TCAGCTTGGCGCTGTTTTACGTCTGCTCAACACCACTGTACCTAATATAAAAGAGATGAAACTGCCGCCCGTACTCAGCGAGCTTGCGGCAAAGCCGAGGGGGCTCATACTTGTTACGGGACCCACGGGTTCGGGTAAATCCACGACCCTTGCCGCCATGATACAGGAGATAAATGTGACCCGCGCGGAGCATATCCTCACCATAGAGGACCCTATCGAGTATGTTTATCCAATAGGCAAAAGCACCATACGCCAGCGTGAAGTCGGCAGGGACGTAAAAGACTTTAACACGGCTCTCCGTTCCGCCCTGCGTGAAGACCCCGATATTATACTTGTCGGTGAAATGCGTGATTACGAAACCATTTCGCTTGCCCTTACCGCTGCTGAAACGGGTCACCTTGTTATGGGTACGCTGCATACCACAAGCGCACCTCAGACTATCGACCGTATAATAGATGCGTGTCCGCCCCATGTTCAGGAACAGACCAGAACGATGCTTGCGTCCACGCTTGAAGGCGTTATCACACAGTGTCTTGTTCCGCTCGCTCAGGGCAACGGCCGTGTTGCAGCCTCCGAAATACTGCTTGGCACAGACGCTGTACGCGCTAATATAAGAAGCAACAAAATACATCAGATACCTTCAATTATGCAGCAAGGCAGGGCAATAGGCATGAGGACGCTGAACGCTCACCTTGCGGAGCTTGTTAAAAAAGGCGTTATCACCAAAAAAGACGCCGAGGCCAAGTGTACCGACAGGGAAGAATTGGCAAGAGTGCTTTAAAGAAAGGAATGTTTTTATGAAAAAACGATTGTCAGCGGGACTTATTGCGGCAGTTATGGCTATGTCGGGTCTTGTTGTGCCGACATATGCGCGCTATACCGCAGAAAACAGCACCTATGAATATATTTATACCGAAGATTTGAAAGCTACCGTCGACGAGGGCAACGGCAATATCGTGCTGACATGGCCGGCTGTCGATACCGAAGGCAAGCTTATCAACTTCAACCATCTTACCGCAGACGGACAGGTCAATTCAAACGGCTGCCCGACAGCGGGCTGGACTAATCCCACAAGCGGTATGATAATCGTATATAACAACTGGGATCCCGACCCGGCGGTCAACAATGTCAAAAACGACAACAAAACAGAGCATAATATTATAAAGGGTCTTGTGGATTATGAAACGGAATGGCCCGTTATTGTAAAAGACGCTCAGACGGGGGATTTTGTCAAAAATGCGTATATAGATACCACCGTTGTGGCAAACAGCCTTGCGACGGCATATCAGATACAGTATTCCGACGACGGCGGAAAAACCTGGACGGAAGACCATATCGCCTCTACCATAAACCACGGTAAAAAACTTACACGCGCAAACGGTGAAGATCCAAAGAATACATTCTTCCTTGAAGATCAGATAACCGAGGCAATAAGCGCAGGACTCAAACCCGAAACCACTTACAAAATAAGGGTAAATGCTTTTGACGCAAGCAATGCCGCAACCAAAACGACACCTTACAAAACATTTGAAACCGAGATAACCACACCCGCAAAAGCCGAGCTTACGCCTGCGTTCCCAAGCGTTGAAGGCGGCGGAACATATTCTCAGGGCGGCAGAGGCTCCGAAAAGGTACAGGGCGATGTTTATGTTGTGACCAACCTTACCGACAGCGTAAGCGACCCTCAGCCCGGTTCTTTGCGCTACGGTCTTGAAAGGCGCGACAGAACCGACGGCAACAAGACCTATCCCCGTACTATTGTTTTTGCGGTAGGCGGCACTATCAATGTAGACCCGACCGTAGGGCTGAGCGCAAGGCGCTTTAACGTAAACAGCAACACCACCATCGCAGGTCAGACCGCCCCCGGCAGCGGCATAACCATAGCGGGCGCTTCAATGAAATTCAACGGCAGCAACATAGTTGTACGCTACGCGCATTTCCGCCTTGGCAGCGGCTATGACCTGGACGGCGCATCGGCATCGGGTGACAATATAGTTATAGACCATTGCACATTCAGTTACGGCGTGGACGAAACATTTTCCTCAAAAGAGCTTGTAAATTCAAGTATACAGTACAATATAATCGACAGCGGTCTTTCCGTACCCGACAAGGACGGCGTTAACAACGATGATGCCAAACTTGGCGCAGACAGCGCAAAACACGGTATGGGTTCTATAATGAACGGCTACGAAACAAGCTTTACGCACAATCTCTGGACAAACAACGGCACAAGAAATCCGCGTTTTGAAGGCGGTTTTACATATAACAATGTGCGTTACGAAAACAAGCTTGATTTTGCAAACAACGTAGTTTACAACTGGGGTCACGGCTCTGCATACGGCGGCGCAAGGGGCAACGGACTTGTGAATTTTGAAAACAACTATTTCAAGTCGGGTCCGAACACACTTGAAAAAGTAAGGGATCAGCTTTACGAATGCTATTCCGAGTCGGGCTATAACAACGCAAAAAGCTCTTATTACATAAGCGGCAACGTTATGGACGGCAATGCCGAAGTAACTGCCGACAACACAAAGGGTTTCAAAAACCTTGGCACAGTCGGCATACAGCTTAATGAAAAAGTCGCTCTTCAGCAGCCTTATACGCTTGAAACAGCCGAAAACGCTTATAATTCGGTCATAGAGAGCGTGGGCGACAGCATACACCGTGACGCATGGGACAACCGCCTTATAGAACAGGTCAAAAACAACACGGGATACTTTGTCAACAGCGAAAAAGAGGCGGGCGGCTTTAATACCGAAGTTTACGAACAGACATTTGCGGACAGCGACAGCGACGGTCTGCCGGATACATGGGAGGAAAAATACGGGCTTGACAAAAACAACAAGAACGATGCCACCCTTATTGTCGGCGCAGACGACACACGCTACGGCGACAGCAAATATACGGGTTATACCAATTTGGAGGTATACCTTAACGACCTTACGGGCGAATGGAACGGCAAAACAGTGACAAACAACGCAGAAAAAGCCGTACATATAACCGCAGTTAAAAACAGCAAGGGCGAAAGCCTGAATACGGATGTAAACGTCGACCTTGTAATGGGTGAAACTTATACAATCGAAACGGACGACACCGCAAAGAATGGCTTTGAAGTATATCTCAACGACCGCAAGCTTGCAAGCGGCGCCGACGGAAAGGCAACATTTACGCCGGATATGCTCGGCGGAGCAAACCTTATGATAAAGTCGCTGGGTTCGGAAGATTCGGTGGAAATATTCTCCGACAGGATACCTGCGACCGTTGTCGATGTTCCTGCGGCAGGAAAGTCAAACAGCGCTCTTAACTTGGGCGATGTCAACTGTGACGGCGAGATCAAAGCAGACGATTCGGCTTTGGTGCTGCAATATGTACTCAACAAAGCGTCGGTCAATATCTCACCGCAGGGGCTTTTGAATGCTCAAGTCAAAAAAGGCGAAATAGATGCCTCTTTTGCAGCCGTTATACTGCAAAAAGCGCTTGTTTCAAGCTTTAAATTTGAAAATGCGGACGCTGCCGTTCCGGGTGATACAACAACGGGCGAAGGCGCAAATATAGATGGCTTTATTTCGGCGGATATAGGCTATACGCGTACAGCCGGTTATGATTTCTACAATGCCGAAAAGAATACGCTCATAACCGAAGGCAACGGTTATCTTGGCAGAACGGGTAGCAGCAGCAGCGCTTCAAGCCTTGGCACACAAGAAGGTTTCCATTATAACTACAAGCCTGTTTCGGGCGATGTGACGCTTACGGCAAAAATCTACAACTGGGCTAAGATAGACTATTATCAGTTCTCCGGACTTATGCTTACAAGCGACCTTACCGGCACGGGCGAACAATATTCCGTCGGTCTTGGCTATCTTAAAGACGAAGACTATACCGATACAAAGAGTGTAAGCGGCTCGACACGTTTTGAGGGCAGAAATATCATAGGCTCCATACGTACCGAATCGGGTAAGGCTAATTCAGGCTTCCTGCCTCAGTATTTAGGCGTACCCCAGGCAAGAGCCGACCAACAGCAAATAGGCGGCTGGGCTAAAATTGTTAAAGAGGGTCAGACGATAACCACTTATTCGTCACTTGACGGCGAAACATGGTATAAGATGTTCTCGTATGAAACAAAACTGCCGACCAACTATTACATGGGCTTTGCAACAAGCTCTGCACAGGACGGTATGGATGCCGTTACTTATAACAAGTCTTTGATGACCGATATTGATATACAATATTCGGCTGTTCATCCGACTAATATAGGATAAGTTATTATAAATGGGCGTTGTTCCATGCCTTGCAAGCCTTTTACAAAAGCTTGCAGGTTTTGGTACAACGCCCTATTTCGGTAATGGTTCTTTGTCAAATAGTGTGGTTTTTGCAAGGAACAAAAAGTCGGTGCCGTATTAAAGCTCAACGCCAAGAGATAACAGCATTTCGGTTCTTTTAGGGCTTAGTTCCCCTTTGTGATAAGCTTTTACAACTTTAAAATACCAATATCCTATTGCAGCCCCGTTATATTCGTCTTTATATTCGGGTACTGTATGATATTCGGAAATAAACTGTTTAAATGCCTTATAACATTTCAGCCAATTTCTGTCTTTATAAGCGCTTTTATCCGGCACAAGGGGGATACCGTTGACGCGGAATTTTTCAATAATATCCTCCGATAATTCTCCGTCAGAATATTTTTTTACAATTTTATAATACCACTGCCCCACTGCTCTGCCTTCTATTTTTCTGTTACATTCGGGTACTCTTCCCTCTTCACGATAAAATCGGCAAACCGATTGAAAATACTGCTCCCACACGGCTGTTTTGGTATCCCACACAAAATCCAATCCTTCCATAAGTCTTACCTGTTCCGGGCTTAATTTTCCTTTTTTATAATTTGAGCGAACCCGGCTTATCCATGCCACGATTTGTTTTGCGGTTTCGTCATATTCTCTGTCACTGCCGGAAGGATATTTCCCGTGTTCGGAAAGATATTTTTTTAACAGTTTGTATTTTCTCATCCACTTATCGTCCACGGAATCAAACTCAAACTTAATACCTATATCTGCAAGCAGCTTTATCTGACGCTCCGATAAATAGCCTTCACGGAAACTGTTTCTCTGTGTTATCCTCCATACATACAGGTCATGTACTTCACCATCATCCGCGGCTTTTTTTGTGGGCAATTTTCCGTGTTCCTCAACATACAGCTTCATGCGGTGATAGTATCTGTACCACTTTTCTTCCTTTGGATTCCAGGGAAAATTTATACTTTCCAGTTTTTGTTTTCTTTCGGGTAAAATTTCACCGTTTTTATTTTGGGTGCGCTGTGCGGAACACCAAGCCCCTATTCGCAAGCCCTCAAACACAATATCCTTTGTGGGAAAATACCCCGTTTCTTTAACATAGTCTTTTACCGTTTCAAACGTAAATTCCCAAGAGCTTTCAAAAGT
>CANRCU010000164.1 GCA_947629215.1 uncultured Clostridia bacterium | reverse complement strand
TAGGTGCATCGATGGATCACCTGCTTACGGGAATACGTCCCGCGGAAAGGGCTGCCGAAACGCCGAAACTGTCAAGCGTAGGGGAGTTTGACGAGGGCTTGACTTACATAATCGAAAGCTCGATGTCGTTAAACCCGGGGGATAGAATTAAGTCCGCCGAAGCACTTTCCGACGCTATCCGCAACATCTACAAATACGACAGGCGCTGGAAGATTTTGCAGGGAAAGCAGATTGCGGCGGCAATTCTGCTTCCGCTGGCGTTTGGAGGCTGCCTTATAACCTCGGCTTTCGGTTACAAAAAAATGGGTCAGGAAAAGGAAGAACTTTTTTATAACGCGGTGTATGAAATTCAAAAAAGCGACGACCCCGAAGCCGCTTACGAAAAGGCGTTCGGGATATTCGAGGACAGGGTTGACCCGTATTACGCAATGGCGCAGCGGCTCTGGGACGAGGGAGATATAGACTCCTGCCGCGAGTATATCAGGAAAAATCTCGGAGAGCTTGCGAAGTTTCAGAACGATGAAAATTCCGCTGAAATGCTGGGAAGTATCTACCACATTTTCGGGGATTGCTTTTATTTTGCAACTCCCGAAAACGACTACCAAAACGCGAAATTAAACTATGCTCTGGCATTGAATTACGAACCGAAAAATCCTGTTTATCACCGCGATTATGCGATTACGCTTGCAAGGCTTTCGGACGCCGCAAGCGCGAAAGAGGAGCTTGAAAAAGCGCGGATTTTGAAGCTGGACGATGTTTCGCTGAACCTGCTTAGTGGCGAGATTGACTATGCCAGCAAGAAATATAATTCGGCTATCAAGTATTTTTCGGAGGTAATTTCGATTTCTGAAGACGATTATATTCGCTATCGCGCTTATCACGCCTTGGACGAAATTTATAAGCTTCAGGGAGAGATTGATAAGTCGGTGGAACTGCTGTCGGACTGTCTTACAAAAATCCCGCTTAACCGCGTGAACGAAATGCAGGAGCGGCTTGCGGATTCCTGCTACAAGAGCGGCGACAATAGGAAAGCAATCGAGATTTTCGAGGGGCTTGCGGAGAAAATGCCGACGTATAATATTGAGCAGAATTTGGTCATTCTCTATCAGGATGAAAATGAGTTTGACAAGGCGTCGGAACTGCTGGACAAAATGGCGGAGCATTTTCCGAACGACTATCGTGTGCCGATGCGCCGAGCGTTTCTGGAAACGGATATACAGGGGCACATTGACAACGAAAAACGCGATTATTCGAAAACTGTTGAGTACTATAATCAAGCAAAATCCCTTTACGAGAAGAATGTAAAACCGGGCGAAGCAGACCCCGAAATGCAGCAGCTTGAGGCGATTATTCAGCAGCTCAGGGATACCAAGTGGATAGATTGAGGTGGAATATGACAAGCGGACAAATTCTTTTTTACGGCGGGATAATCGGCGCGGCAATCGTTGCTGTCGTGTCGGTTGCGGTGATTATTTATCTGGCGAACGGAAGAAAACAGCTTCGCAGAAAGTTTGACAGCGAAGTAAAGAAATAATTGTGTGGGGCAGTATGATGAGCGATTTCAAAACATATGTGGCAGGGCTTTACGAAACCGTAAAGCCCGAATTTCGGATAAGGATTTTTTATGGCGGCGAAAATTCGGCGTTTGATATTCTGACAACTCTTTGTGAGAGCGCAGTAGGCTTGACAAACGAAACAAACCTGAAATTCTGCTTTTGCGTGTATGTCGATTTTTGGGTGAAAATGCATACCCAAAACGCCGAATTTGTACAGGCGAAAACTGCGCTTACGGAAAAATATCACACCGCTCCCGCTGAAATTGTGGGAAGGGTTGTCGATAAATCGCTTGAAATAATTCTGCGCGAAAATAAATCCGTAAAAACCCACGCGGCGATTTGTCCCGATTGCGGGGAAAAGCTTCTTGAGGGGGCAAAATTCTGCGGCAAATGCGGAAAAAGAGTTGTAGGAAATAAAGAAAAAGACGTGCAAAAGGCTGTTAGTGCGCCCGAAAATGATAAAACGGAAATCGTTTTACCCCGGAAAAATAATATTGACAATTCCACCGAAATAGTTCACGAGCAATCTGCCGCTCCTGCGGCGAATGTGTCGAAACAGTCAGAACCTCTCAAAGCTGTCGAGTCAAAGCCCTCGCCAAAAGTGCAAAATGCTCCTGTTAAGAAAGCTGTCACCCCCGCCCCGCAGAGAGGCGTTGAAATAACCGCAAACTCCGCGCAGAAATTTCCGCTGCGGCTGTTTTTGATAGCGTCTTTCGCGCTGGTTATCGTCACTGCGGGGATAATTTTAGGTTTGGTTTTGGCAAACGGCAGCGCGGGAGGAATATCTGTTCCCGATATTTCGTCGTTTATGGATAACGCGGAGAAATATTTGCTCGAAATGGACTATGAGCAGGCTATTCTGGAATTTGACAAGATACTTGAAATCGACCCGATGAACGTCGACGCATACCTCGGAAAGGCGGAAGCGTTGATTGCAATGGGGAAAACGGACGAGGCGCGCGAATTGCTTGAAACCGCATATACCAAGACGGGCGACCTGCGGATTTTTGATAAAATGCAGCCGCTTATTCAGCAGCCCGAGCTGCCAAGCACCGAAGAGACTGTTTCGGACGATCCCGAGCCTATGATAGATATTGAACCTAAAGACCCTGTTTTTCAAGATCCGATGTGCCTTGCTATTGAAAAAACGATTTCGGATTATATGAACGGCAAACCTATCACCAACACCGAGAATTTTGACAAAGTGACCGATTTGTACATACTGGGAACTAAGGTTTACGTTGCTTGCGGGAACAGATATGGAACAGGACAAATGAAAGGCTGGGGTCTGGCGGCTGATAAAATAACATACTCGCTGTATACTGATAATGACGGCAATTATGTTAACCTTGAGGAAACCTCCGGACCGCTCACCGATATTTCGTTTATAAAAGATATGAAGAAACTTAAGAAACTTCATATTGATTCGCAGAAAAAGTTTAGCGATATTTCTCCTTTGGCGGGTATGTCCTCAATTAAATACCTGGTGTTGGACAGAAACGCAATTGCGGATATTTCGCCTTTGGAAAATATGACGCAGCTGATAAGTTTGCATTTGTTTTACAATTCAATTTTGGACATTTCTCCCGTTAAAAATATGAAAAAGCTGCGTGTTCTCTATTTTGGAAACAACAATGTGTCCGATATTTCACCTGTCGCAGGGCTTACCGAATTGAGAAATTTCTGGATAGAGGCTAATCCCGTCCGCGATATTTCCGCTGTAAGAAATTTGACTTTGCTTACGCAATTTGTAGCCGGAGAGTGCGGATTTTCGGACATTTCTGCGCTTTCAAATCTCACCGAACTAAAAGATTTGTCTTTAGGTGATAATAATATCAGCGATATTTCAGCTCTTTCAAATTTGACAAAACTTGAGGACTTGGCACTATATTCAAATAATATAACGAATATATCTCCGATTTCAAAACTTACTAATTTAACGTCTCTTTATTTAGGCGGTAATTCCATATACGATATTTCTCCGCTCTACAAATTAACAAATTTGGAATATCTGTCGCTTTGGGGAAATTATGCTTCCGAGGCAGATGTTAAAAATCTCGGAAACACACTTGGTCTGAAAATAAGTTATTGGAAAAGATAATATTGAGGGGTGATCTTATGAGTAAAAACTGTCCCGTATGCAAATCCACGCTCCCCGACACTGCCAAATTTTGCGGGGTGTGCGGCAACAGACTTGGTGAAACACGAGCGGCTGATGAAAAAACCGAAATTTTAATGCCCGAGAGCGACAAAACCGAGTTGGTAGAAACTCCCGTCGTTTCAGTGAAAGCGCAAATCGCAGATAACGCCCCCACCGAACTTCTTCAGCCAGAAGTTGCTGCGGCTGCGGTCAATGCAAAGCAGAATATTCCCGTTGTAAAAGGAATTGCCGTGCCGAAAACAAAATATTCGTTCAAAGCGATTTGGGGCGTTGTTCCTGTGGCATTGGTCTGCGCGGCAGCGATAATAATTACTGTGATTTTGCTTAACAGCAACCCAACAAACAAAACCGAAAGGTATCTTGACAGTGCCGCAAGGTATATGCTTGAAATGAATTACGAGCAGGCAATTATTGAATTCGATAAAATCCTCGAAATCGACCCGATGAATGTTGACGCGTACCTTGGAAAGGCGCGGGCATATCACGCAATGGGCAAAATCAACAAGGCGATTAAAACGCTGAAGGACGGCTATGAGAAAACCGGCGACGATCGAATTTGGGAACTCTTGAAAGAGTATGACAGCGACATTCTCGCGTCCTTGAAAGAACCCACCTACGAGACGGCTGCCACTTCCTATGCCCGCATAAGCGGCGTGGCCGGAGGCTATATAGCCGCTTCGGAGGACAGCGACGGCTTGTGGTATTTTATCAATTCCTCAGGTGAGAAATTGTCCGACGGTTATAAATTTATAGATTATTTTGTAGGCAACTATGGTTTGGTTACAACAGCCGATGACCGACTTATTCTTATAAACAGCAATTTCGAGGAAACCCTCGACCTTTCGGACAAGTCGACTGTGTATCTTTTTAATAAGCAGGATCCGCTTGTTTTGTGTGTGCATTATGGCGATTATAGCAACGACAACGATAATGACAGCGTTGAAATCCTGAAACCCGACGGTACGACGGTTTATTCCTGGAAACAAAACGAGGGCGTAAGCGGCGGCGTGTCGATTGAGGACGATCCCTTAACGCCTGCCGATTTTTTAACATTTGAATGCGATGATGAGTATCATCAGAATTTGTGGCTGGATAAAGCCGAGTCTTCGTTATTTGGCGACGTTTATCACAACTTCGATCTGGACCGAATTTTTGTAACCTACAACGTTGAGACAGAATTTGAATACGACCATGCAGCCGAAGAAGCGGCATGGGAGGCGGAGGCAGAAGCAAGACGGCAGGAAGCTATTGCGAACGGGGACTTATGGACATTTGGCGGAAATAACACTCACGGACATATGTCCTATAACATACAAACATATGAAATTCACTATGCTAACGGCAGGATTTCGCTTGAAGAATCTCCGAGAATTGCGGCGGTTGACGACGGTTTTACAATAGATTTCGGCGTTCCTTCTCCTTATGTGGGACTGTATGTTACGCTTACAAAAGGCGAAACTAAGGAGTATATCAGTTCAAGTTACTGGGAAAACTCCAAAATCGGCGATGTTTACTATATGTACAACGGGTCTTTATTTATGTGCAGCCTTAAGAAAGCCGATAACGACGACGCGGACAAGTACGCGCTTTTCAAGCCGAAGTGGTATGACACCCAAGAAACAGCATATGAAAAGAGCGACAGCGAGTGGGAACAGTTGTCGGACGAGTATGATTATATTTCCGACTTTGACACGGACAGCGGGACTTTTCTTGTTGAAAAGGGCGACAAATGGGGATTTATCGACGCGAGCGGCAAGGAGCTTGCGATGTTTGACGACGCGTCAAATTTCAAGGGCGGATTTGCGGTTGTGACCGAAAACGGC
>CANRCU010000163.1 GCA_947629215.1 uncultured Clostridia bacterium | reverse complement strand
AAGCTCCAACTTTATTCAGAACTCTTGAATTGTTCGTTTCAAGTATTGTCGCCATTTCCTGCTTTGCGGCATTTGCTTCGGTCGTTTTCTGCGCTAAAAGTTTACCCACAATTTCGTTTTTATATTCCTGCAAAGTTTCAAATTCGGTAGTATCCTGAACAAACTCATCATTGAGCTCGGGATATTCCTTATACTTAACAGCATGTATCTTTACTTTAAATACGGCAGGTTTGCCTGCAACATCGGTCTTGCCGTAATTTTCGGGGAAAGTAACGTTAACGTCTATCTCTTCGTCGGCATTGTGACCTATAAGCTGTTCTTCAAAGTTATCAATAAATGTATGGCTGCCGATCTCCAAATCAAAGTCCTTGCCTTTGCCGCCTTCAAAAGCAACATTGTCAATAAAGCCCTCGAAATCTATATTTGCAATATCGCCGTCCTGTATGGGTCTGTCGGTTACCGTGATTATACGCGCATTCTTCTCCTGATCCTTTTTAAGCTCGGCTTCAAGTTCCTCGTCGGAAACTTCCACATTGGCTTTTGTATATGTCAGACCCTTATAATTGCTTACCTTTACTTCGGGTTTTATATATACTTCGGCAGTAAAATCAACGCCCTTTTCTGCATCTATCGAAGTAACATCTATCTCCGGACGTGAAACAACATCAAGCTCGTTTTCTTTCACAGCTGCCTCATAAGCATCGGGCAAAACATGGTTTATGGCATCTTCATAAAAAATTTCCTTACCATACTGTGCTTCGATAATTTTTCTCGGAGCTTTTCCTTTACGGAAGCCCTGAATATTTATACTGCCTTTATTTTTATTATAAGAGAAATTAAGACCCTCTTCAAACTTCTCCGCATCAACACTGAATGTGAGTTTAACCTTATTCACATCAATTTTTTCACATGTACTCATTTAAAATGATCCTCCTTGATTTTTACTTATTTAAGTTATGGCAATTCTTAGCACTAATTTTGATTATACCATATACTTTATATAATTACCAGTTTTTTTTTTGAATTTTGAAAATTTTTTTTAGTGGGTTAGTTGTATAATCAAATAGGACACACAAAAGAACAGAAAAGTCATAACTAAAATGGTATAATCAACAAATTAAACCAAAGGAAGACCTTGCTATGATATTCTATCACAAATAAAGCACTTTCGTCAACGCATGATTAAATATTCGAAAAATCACACTGTTAAAGTGTGACCTATTATCGACACATTAACACAGCGTCGGTCTTACTGCGTCGATAATACTATTGCAAATTACAGATAACTTTGGTATAATTTCTATAAATAAACTGCAATAGTCGGCATAGAACAAAAACTAATACAATGGGGCTTATTAGCATATTGTCATCTATATATGTTACAAAATTTCGTATATGCAGGCTTTTTTTATACAAAAGGAGAAAGTTATCATGGGCAAAACTAACAGGATCTTATCGTTAATGATATGCATTATATTAATTATAGGGGTTATAAATATCGGACACACTGTTATAGTGTATATATTTCTTGCAGGATCCGAACACACAACAGTCGGCAATACATCTTCAGCGGAGATAGCTCAAGGAGTCGGATACACAACAGTCGGCAATATATCTTCAGTGGATAGAGATCAGCTTTTGAAAGAATTTAATTGTCCTGACCGATGCAATATAGTTACCGCCGGATACAGTAAATATTTTGAAGACAGACAATTTCAGCTCGTACTCGGAAAATTTAACTCGTTAAAAGATATATATCCGATTTTAATTAAATCAATCGAAGAAGAGAAATTAAGTTTTGATGCTTCCGATATAAAAACATTTTATAATAAGAATAAAGAAAAATTTTCCGATGATATGTGGATCGTAAACGGAATGGATTATATATACAGTGAGTATACGGATATCGAAAATAATAGATACAATGGTTATGCGATTCTCGAAAAATCGAAGAAATATTATTTACTTTTATATAAAAATTATATTAGTTATGAAGATACCGGCGATATACTGTATAAAAACAAATAATCAATAATACAAATTTATAAGTGCCGATTTCTTCCGAAATATTTGCAAAATCTCGGGTGGCAATATCTGCGCAGTATATTATATGAATATAAACGAAAAAACTTGCAAAAATTGTCTGTTTAAATTAAAACGTTTTCGCCAAAATAATAGTGTACCAACCAAACAGTATAGTTTCGGCAGTATCACTGCCGGGGAATGATAATTAAAAGTTTTAAAGGAGGAGTTATATATGTCTAACAGTACAGGCTCATCAAATAAGACAAATGTACCCGAGGCAAGAGAAGCTATGAACAAATTCAAGTATGAGGTCGCAAACGAAATAGGCGTACCTTTAAAGCAGGGTTATAACGGCGATCTTACTTCCGCTCAGAACGGTTATGTCGGCGGTTATATGGTTAAAAAAATGATCGAAGCTCAAGAAAAACAGATGGCAGGTAAGTAATTACAGTCTAAAATATACGAAAGATTCCGATAGTTTGTCAAGTATAAAGAGAAATCGAGAATGACTTATGATAAATAACTGTTGATTTTGGTACAATTGTATAATTTCCCTGAAAACACCTTATGACAAAACCGGTATTCGGCTATGTCTGCAAAGGGATATGTTTAAAATCAGGGAAATCCCGAAAGGAGATTTTGCCGAAGGCAAATCATACAGAAGGGATCGTTTGCCTTCGGCAGGATCTGCAGTTCTGTATAGGTTTTGTTAAAAGCGAAAACTCCGAAAAATAATGGAAAGCACCTTTGTGTTATGCAGGGGTGCTTTTTTGACCGACGTTTTATGACTGCCAAAAAATTGACAGTCATAAAACCGCTTTTAGCCGACTTATCGGTTTTTGCCGTTAAACTCCGAGATCGTTTCTTCAAGTGCTTCTCCGCATTCTCGTATTACATTGCCGCAGTTGCTTTTTAGTTTTGCGCAAGAACAGCTTTTAAGTCTGTCCTGAATTGATGTAAGAAAATATATTCTGGCTTTTTTTATTTTTGTTTCATCGCGGCAAAAATAAAGGGCGATAAACATTACGGCTGTTACCGCCGCACTGCACATTTCGCCTATGCCGAAGCCGTTATTCAGACCGCCGCACATTTTGTATATGCTGCTGTCAATTTTTATTTTGTACATATCCTCACAAGCCAGAAATATGCATTTTGAGCAGCTTTCACCTTGATTATAATATTTCAGCGCCGTTTCTCCAAGCATTGAATTTCACTCCTTTCGCAGTTATATTTTCAATTTATTAATTTAAAGGACTTGTTGTGAATTGTTGGCTGTATAAATTTTAAATCAAGAGTAATAATAACATAAAAACTGTCGAAAACAATTTATGGAGTGAAGAAAATGAAATTGAATATTATTTTACTGCTGCTGATAATTGCGGCCGCAGCCGGATTCTATGCCTGCCGTAATAAGAATATGCCTCATACCGACATGTCGGACAGGACGCTTGTTTCGGTTTTGTATACAAAACTATTGCCTTTGGAGGTAGAAAATGGATATATATATTAAACCTGCAAAAAAAATATCGGCAAGAGGAAAAGTAACTATCGGTGATATTGCCGATGTGGAAACCTCCCACGATATTGCAAAACGCATAAAAAATACAAAAATACTTGAAGTAACCGAGGACAAGTGCTATCTGGTGTCAGTCATTGATATTATTGCCAAAATAAACGCTGTTTTTCCGGGGCATACTATAAACAATGTAGGGGAAATTGATACTATTGTCGAATATGACAGTCCCAAACGGCATCCAAACACACTGTGGCTTTGGTGTAAGGTGGCTGTTGTGACGCTGCTGCTTGCAGCCGGTTCGGCAACGGCTATCATGAGTTTTCATTCGGATGCACAGATGTCCAAGGTATTTGAAAACTACTACTACATTTTTTTCGGTGAACATATTCGTAATCCTGCCGTTATACATTTGCCGTATGCAATAGGGCTTGCGGTCGGGATAATCGTATTTTTCAATCACTTTACGGGCAAAAAACTTACAAACGATCCTACGCCCATAGAAGTTGAGATGTCAACATACGAAAAAGATGTCACCGATAATATTATCGACACCCTTAACAAAAACAAATGATTCTTTCTTCGAGCCGGGGTTTATATACCGCGAAGCGGAATCATAAAAAGAGGCAAAAATATGACGGCAATAAAATTTTTTCTGACGATATTGATGGGGCTTGGCAGCGGTCTTGTAATATCTGGCGCGGTATTTGCCTTTATTGCCATAATAGGCGTTGTACCGCGTATTGCGCAAAAAACAAAAACAGAAAATCATATAAAAACCTATGAAACAGGCATCATTCTCGGCGGCATCTGGGGTACAAGCTGCCTTATGCTTGATTATCGCCTGCCAATAGGTACGCCTGCCGTAGTGATATATATGTTTTTGGTCGGCATATTTTACGGCTGCCTTGCTTTTTCGCTTGCGGAAGTGCTGAACGTCATACCCGTGCTTACCCGCCGCGGCAATCTCAAGCGCGGGTTGAAGTATTTTATAACAGCTCTTGCGCTCGGCAAAATGCTGGGGTCGATATTATATTATTCCGTACCCGGTTTTTTTATTGAATAATTTGCAATGTGCTGCATTGCGGAAAGGAAGGTGTCAATATGGGCAAAAATGCGGAATATGACCGTATGGTCAAACAGGCGTCACCCGACAGTCCCGTTTTAACGGACTGTCTGAAAGCGTTTGTTGCAGGCGGACTTATATGTATAATAGGTCAGTTTCTGAATAATTTTGCGCTTGCAAGGGGCTTTGACGGCAGAACAGCCGCAACGATCACATCAATAACACTGATAGTTGCCGCCTCTCTGCTCACGGGTCTTGGTATTTACAGCAAAATAGGCAAGTGGGCAGGCGCAGGTTCGATAGTGCCTATCACGGGTTTTTCAAATTCCGTAACGTCGCCTGCTGTTGAATATAAGCGCGAAGGCTGGATAATGGGTCTTGGCTCAAAAATATTTACTATAGCAGGCCCTGTTATTCTATATGGTGTGCTGACCTCAATGGCTGTAGGTCTGGTATATTATTTTACAGCGTTCAGATAAAATTGAATCGGAGGATATACTATGGCAAAGCACATCGGTAAACAAACAATGATATTTACAAATCCCGTTTCAATAACGGCAACGGCAAGCACGGTCGGCACAAAAGAGGGCGAAGGTCCGTTAAAAAATTTTTTTGACCGTGTGCTTGATGACAACACCGTCGGAGAGGACAGCTGGGAAAAAGCTGAAAGCGAGATAGTTAAACAAAATTTAGAGTTGCTTTTGAAAAAAAGCGGAAAAGATATAGACTGTATTGTTTCGGGTGATTTGCTGAACCAGTGTTCGGCATCGACTTATGGCTTGAGAGGTCTTGGGATACCGTTTTTAGGTATATTCGGCGCTTGTTCGACCTTTGGCGAAGCGCTTGGTCTTGCTGCCGCGCTTGTTGACGGCGGCGGAGCAAAAAATGTAATTGCGGCTGCATCAAGCCATTTTTGCGGAGCGGAAAAACAATTCAGATTTCCTCTTGAACTGGGAAATCAGCGA
>CANRCU010000162.1 GCA_947629215.1 uncultured Clostridia bacterium | reverse complement strand
TTAAACATTCTTTTAAGACCCACAACCACATCAATCTCACGGCAAACACGCAAATGTTTCTCCGTTTGAGGCAAAGACAAACCCTAAGAATTAGGGTTTGGATGCCGCCTCACTGTAAAGTTTTCGCTCAAGCCTTTTTCAAAAGGCTTGCGGGGTTTGGGGCAGCGCCCCATAAAAACACTTGCAGGGTTTGGGCAGCGCCCCATTCAATACCAACACTCAAAGCATTATATCACTCAATCGGCGAAAGTCGTTTTTAAGCGAATCATAGAGATTTTTGTACACCCTGTGCAACTTCTTATACTTTTCGTGCGTTTCGGGCGAATATGCGACTGTATTATCTGCTTTTATAAATTGCTCGCAGGCATATTCCACACTTTCAAACACGCCCGTGCCTGCGCCCGCAAGTATTGCCGCGCCGAGCGCAGGACCCTGTACGCCGCCTATACGCCGTATATCGCAGCCGTAACAATCCGCAAGTATCTTTGCCCACACATCGCTTGTACTGCCGCCGCCGCAAGCGGTCATTTTATTCACGGGTATACCCATCTCGTCCAAAATATCTTTGCAGTCGCAAAGCGAAAAACTCACGCCTTCCATTACGGAGCGCAGGACATCTCCCCTTGTATGGCTTGCGGAAAGCCCAAAGAGTACACCGCGGCAGTCGGGATCAAGGTGAGGCGTTCTCTCGCCCATGAGATAGGGCAGATAGATAAGTCGGTTGCTGCCCGTCGGTGAAGTTTCCGCAAGGGCGTTTATTTCGGTGTACGCATTTTCGGTCATATCCTTGCAGAAATTGTCTTTGAACCATTTGAGCGAAAGCCCCGCCGCCTGTGTTACGCCCATAACATGCCAACAGCCCGGAACGGCGCAGCAAAATGTATGCACCCTGCCCCGTTTGTCGATAACGGGGCTGTTTGTATGCGCATAGACAACGCCCGAAGTGCCTATTGTGGTAAATGCCGAACCCTCTTTTACAATACCCGTGCCGACCGCAGCAGCCGCATTGTCACCTGCGCCGCCGACAACGGGCGTACCCTCTGCAAGACCCGTTAAAGCCGCTGTATCCGCGGTTATACGCCCGGTTATTTCGACGGATTCGCAAATGCTGCCAAGCATATTTGTTTCTATTTCAAGCTTATCGAGTATCTCGCCTGACCAGCGTCTGTTCGGAACATCAAGCAGCTGCATTCCGCTTGCGTCCGAAACATCGGCTGCAAATTCGCCCGTCAGGCGAAAACGGATATAGTCCTTTGGCAGGAGTATATGCCTGCACTTTTTGAAAATTTCCGGCTCGTTATTTTTTACCCAAAGTATCTTAGATGCCGTAAAGCCCGTGAGCGCAGGGTTTGCCGTTATTTCGACCAGTCTTTCGGCGCCGACAAGCTCTGTGAGCTGTATGCACTCTTTTTCGGTGCGCTGATCGCACCAGATAATTGACGGGCGCAGCACCCTGTTTTCTTCGTCCAGCATAACAAGCCCGTGCATCTGCCCCGAAAGCCCTATACCCGCAATATCGGCGCTGTTTATGCCGGCTTTTTTTATGACCGTGCCGACTGTGCTTATAACTGCGTTATACCAATCTTCGGGGTCTTGCTCCGCCCGGCCGTTCTGCGGCTGATAAAGCGGATATTCGGCGGTCGCGGAGGATATTTCGCACAGTTTTTCGTCAAACAATACCGTTTTTGTACCCGAAGTGCCTATATCTATACCGAGTAAGTACCTCAAAGGTTTCACCTCTTTCCCGACAAATGCCGTTTTCAGTCAAACAAAATATTATTTATAAGCGTTTCAAGATATTCCTGACGTCCGCTTTCCATTATCGGTCTGTCATTTTCGAGTATATAACTTTCCAGACTTTCAAGCGTAGCCTTACCGTCGGTTATTTCTTTGCCGACACCGCTTTCATAGCTTGAATAGCGGTTTTTGACAAATTCGTCGAGTCTGCCGTCACAAACAATTTCATAAGCCTTTATAAGACCCAAAGCGAAGGTATCCATACCGCTGATATAGGCGTATACTATATCTTCAAATGTAAAAGAGCCTCTTCTGACCTTGGCGTCAAAATTCAAACCGCCGTTTGTAAAGCCGCCTGCGCGGATAACTTCAAGCATACAAAGGGTAGCCGAATAGACATCGGTAGGGAATTTATCGGTATCCCAGCCGAGGTTGGGGTCGCCGCTGTTTGCGTCTATGCTGCCGAAGGCGTTGTTTATCCTTGCAACGGTCAATTCATGCTCGAAGGTATGCCCCGCAAGTGTGGCGTGGTTAGCCTCTATATTCAGTTTAAAGTACTTGTCAAGACCGTATTTTCGCAAAAAACCGAGTACCGTGGCGCTGTCATAGTCGTATTGGTGTTTGGTGGGTTCTTTCGGCTTGGGTTCTATATAAAAATCGCCGTCAAAGCCTATTTTTTTGCCGTAGTCGACTGCCATATGCATAAGTCTTGCCATATTGTCAAGTTCAAGCGACATATTTGTATTGAGCAGAGTTTCGTAACCCTCTCTGCCGCCCCAGAACACATAGCCTTTGCCGCCGAGTTCCACGGTAGCTTCAAGGGCGTTTTTTATCTGAGCTGCCGCATATGCGAAACTGTGGGCGTTGCACGAAGTTCCCGCGCCGTGCATATATCTTGGCGCATTAAAGCAGTTTGCCGTACCCCAAAGCAGTTTTATGCCCGTTTCGTTCATTTTTTGCTTTATATAGCCGACCATTTCCCAAAAGTTTTTCTTTGTTTCGGCAAAACTTTCACCCTCGGGCGCTATATCCGCATCGTGGAAACAAAAGTATTCTATGCCGAGTTTGGTCATCAGTTCAAAGCCTGCGTCAGCCTTTGCCCTTGCTATATCCATGGGGTCGCTCAGACCGTAGCTTCTGTCCATTGTGTTTGTGCCGAAGGGGTCTGCGCCGCCTGCGCAGAGAGTGTGCCACCAGCTCATTGCAAATTTGAGATGGTCTTTCATGGGTTTGCCGTCAATAACTCTGTCGGGGTCATAATACTTGAATGCAAACGGATTTTTCGAATTTTTGCCCTCATAAGCAACTTTTTTTACGGTCGGAAAATATTCTTTCATTTTTTGTCCTCCTCATATGAAATTTTTTGGTCGGCGGTAGTTCCGCCCTCAAACTTAACGTCGGAAAATCTTGCCGTGTTCAGATTATCTATATCGTTATGTACTTTATTGCCGTCAACGGCTATGCCCATATAGACCTTTTCACCCATTTTCACTGTTCTGCGGGCAAGCTCTTTCCACTCTTTGCCGTCGGGCGAGGTGTAGGAAACAAACTCGTCGCCCTCTCTTCTCAGCTTTATATAATAGCCCAAAAATTCGTCCTTATCTTTAAAGGGAATATCGTTTTGCAGAGCTACGCCCGATTTTTCGGCTGCGTCAAGCGAGTCAAGGTTTTCGGATATGGGATCGAAGTCTGCGCCCGTTTCATATCTGCCGACCATATAAATACCGAAAGCGTTTCGGTAATAGGTGGTGGACTTGCCCGTTTTGGGGTCGGTTTCCTTCCATTCGTAGGGTTTGGTATGCGAGATACCGACGGCTGCCGTCTTTGAACCCGCAGAGAGGTCTTCTCTTATCATAAGCCCCGCAAAGGCGTGATTGTCGACCGCCGTTATACTGTTGACTTTTGCGGTTATCTCACCGTCGCCGATGAGCGGTCTGTACATGAAATTAAAGCTGTCGGAGCCGCCTTCAAGTTTGCCGCTGCCTTTTACGGTATAAATGCCGTTTTGGGAATATGCCGTACCCTCAACGCCCGGTGCGCCTATATCCCTATCCCGCCAGTCGTTGTCAAGACCTTCGGCGTTAATGTGAACGGCGGCTGCGTCGGACTGAGTTTGTTCGCCCGAGGCATTGACCGCTTTTGCGGAAATATACATTGTGCCGTCGGTCGAGGGGCGTATCTTTATTTCAAACGGGGCGCTGCTGTCTTTTTTGATAACGTTTTTGCCGTTATAGAAAGTGACTTCTTTGACAGTCGGGTCGACCTCGGCTTTGATGCTTATTACATCGCCTAACTTACAGCTGCTGTTATTGAGCGGCTCGGAAAGGCGGACTGTCGGATTTTGCGGTGCGTATCCCATATCTACAAGCGAGTTGAGGTAGTTTTCTATGTTGGTATAACCGCTCCTGTCAAGGCTGTAAAAGGCGCTGTCTTTCGGGTTGTTGGGGTCAAGCCCGTTTTCGACCTCCCATTCGTCGGCTATGCCGTCCATGTCTTTATCAAAATCGGCGGGGCGGTGTGTTTCTTCAACATAGGGAAGTCCGCCGACTTCGGCTTCTACATTTGCGAATCTGCCCGTGTCGTTTTCGACTTGGTCTATTATACGGGCATCCAGCGCATCACGCTTTGGATATGTAGCGCCTGCCGTGGCAAGGATTTTTGTATAAGCCTGTTTCGGGGTGTCGGTATGAAGGTGTTTTGTGCCTTCCATTTCAAACTCTTTATCCGTAATATCGGTAAAAAGCATGGCTGCGTCGGAAACATATATACCTTTGGCGTTATCTTCGGAAATTTCTTTATTGCCTTCAAGCGTATTGCCGTTTACGTAAAAGCTGCCCGGCTTATCCTTTTCGCCGCAGTCGATAAGTCTGTCTTTTACCTCGTCACGTGTGCCGGGACCCGCTTTTGCATAATTGTATACAAAATTCGTTTCGGAACGACCGCCGCCGTAGCAGGTGTTAAAGCCCCAATTGTAGATGACGTTGTTTCGTATGTCACACCTTGCGATATGGTCGTTATCGTCGGCTTCGGGAGTTCCGCCGCCTATTCTCGGATTTCTTGATGTATGTGTGGCTATAAGGTTGTGGTGATATGTTGTGTTTACGCCGCCCATTATAGCGCCATAGCCGTGACGTCCCTTTGTATGTCCCGACATGGTAAGGCTCTCGGCGATTATGCTCCACTGTACTGTCATGTTTTCCATACGGTAGAGGGACATTGTTTCATCGGTCGACCATGATGTTGAAATGTGGTCTATCATAAGGTTTTTCATGCCTCTGCCCCAGATGGCGTCCATGGAATCACCATCATGCACATTTTTTGCGCCCGGGCGAAAACGCATATAGCGTATTATGATATTTTGGGATTCGCTTATATTGGTTTCGTAACCGTAGAGGGTTATGCCGTCGCCCGGTGCGCTCTGACCCGCTATGGTGATGTTTTTGCCATGTATGCGCATAGGCGCTTTAAGCTCGATAACGCCGCCGACATTAAAAACTATTATTCTGTTGTCGCCGCTGACTGCATCACGCAGAGAGCCTGCTATGGGCATTTCGGTTTCGGGGTCGTAGTCGGCAAGTGTGGTGACGATGTAGACTTCGCCGCCCCTGCCGCCGCTTGTGTAGATACCGCCGCCCTCGGCGCCCGGAAAGGCGGGAAGGGTGTTCGCCGCTTGTACGATGTTTGCGGATGCCGTTGTGAGTATGACGGCGGACAGAAAAATTGAGAAAATTTTGGAAAAATGTCTTTTCATAAAGTAATACCTCCCTATCTAAATGGGGCGCTGGTTTTATCTAAATGGGGCTCTGCCCCATACCCCGCCCGCTTTTTTTCTGAAA
>CANRCU010000161.1 GCA_947629215.1 uncultured Clostridia bacterium | reverse complement strand
TAAATTCATATCCTGCGCAAACGAAATAAATTATGCCGTTAAAGAGTCGGGCGTGTATGATTTTATAAACCACGGCTATAACGAGCAGGATTTTATATCACGCTATGGCGAGGCGGCGACAAAGGGCTATAAATACCTGTTCTCAAAGGGGTACGAACTTTTCGGCGATACGGCGATAGCCCCGTTTATGACAGAACCCGAAGAAGATGAGGACACCGCAGACGAGATCCAAACCGACAGCGGAAACACAGCCATTATAAAACAGGCTATCGAGCAGACCTATGGCAAAAACGGCAAAAATGCCATACAAAAGCGTTCTTACGATCAATATTTAAAAGATGCGGAGGAGCTGTACAAACGGCTTTACGACCGTTTTGAAAAGATGACCGTCACCGACGAAAACGGCGTTGAGAGCGAGGTCTGCGATATTACAGCCGAAGATGTGCAAAACGCGCTTTTTGAATATCTTATAGACGAATTTGATATTTACGAGCTTTATAATTATGACGAAAAGGGCGAAGTTTCAGGCACATATTCAATATTAAAGACCGAACAGTCGGGCGGAAGTATGAAGGAGGAAACCTCGGTAGAGCAGACGACCGAGCAGGTCACCTATGCAAACAGTTTTGATGCCATTGTAAGCGACTTTGACGGCTTGTCGGCTTATACAGCCAATGTTAGCAAATGTTATAAAGATATGATGTGCATAGCCGTGGCTTTTTTAAGGGACACGGGCTGCCTTACCGACGAGCAGCAGCAGGTGTTTGCGCCCGAAAGCTCCGGCGCCGAGGGCGATATAAGCTCGCTTTATTACAGGGGCTACCAGATACCGGATTCCAAAACAGAAGAAATGCTGACGCTGCTTGAAGATATAAAACTGCTTTACGGCGAGCGTGAAAAAGCAGCCGATATAATAAGGCAGGCGGAACGAAACGGACTTACATTCAAATCGAGGAACGACCAGTATTACGATGACCTTTACAAAAACAAATGCGCGCAGGCAGACAAGCTCTACAGCCTTGTTTACAATGCCGCAAAGGCTTCGGGTACTGCCGAAAAACAAAAATACATTGACGAATTTGCAAATACCGACTGGCTTATTCTTAACGATGTGAATGTGACCGACGACCTTTCGTCCGTCATAGAGGTGAAGAAAAGGACCATAATCACCGATTATAAAAACATAACCTGGAACACGGCGCTCATAACCGATGATAAAAACTCAAACATATCGCCCGAGCCTTACGACCTGTACCGCACGGACAGCAATTTCTGCATAGGCGTCGCCGAAAATAACGGTTTTATAATACCCATAGGCGCGCAGAAAGACCTTGAGGTAAGGTCGCTGAACGCAAAAATGAAGTCCGAAATAAGGGGCATAGGCGGCGATATTGAAAATGTTGTATACGGTTCTCAGGGCAATGTCGACTATCTAATTTTTTCAAATGACAAAAAGTGGATCAGCTTTGCCATAACCACCAACGGCAGGACCGTAGATGTAAAGAACATAACAAGTTATTCGGGCAAGTTTGACTGTGATACAAGCGATGTGCATTTTATGGAGTTTGACAAAACACGTCTTACGGGCGTCAACCAGTTTTATTCGACCTCGCTTGACAACGGATATATACCTTATGATATAAAACTAAAAGATAACGGCAACAGTGTTATAAGCCAAGCTGAAGACCCGTTCGGTTGGGAGAGCGACCCCAATAAACTCTCCGACGGTTCAAAGGGCATAAGGGGCGCTTACTTCAACTCATGGGCTGATGCCAACGGCAATGTTGTGCTGCTTGGCTTTAGCGAGGACGATATGCGTATAGAGCCTACCACCGAGGACCCTGCCGAAACGACCACAGACGCAATGTATGCGAATATTGCGCCGGAAAGCACTACCGAAGCAAGGCGTGAAATATCCGATATGGATATTTACGATGCGCATTTATATGTATACAAATTTGCAACAAAAACCGCGGATATACCCGAAAGAACGGAGAACCCGCTTTCAAACTGGAGCGTTCCCGCCGTAGATTTGTATGATGCGGGTATCGAGCTTGAAGGCCCTTACGGCAAACTTCTTCAGCCGGCAGTCAATTTCTTCACCGTTATGCGCGCAAGTATACTGCTTGTCGCCTATGCGATAGCGTCTTTGTATGCCGTTTATCTGGGCGTAAAGCTTGCCTGCGCCGATAACGAGGAGAAAAAGCAAAACGCAAAACAGCACATAAAATGGTTTGTTATAGCAATAGTGCTGGTTCATGTTTTAATAGCGTTTTTGTATCTTGCCCAACAGCAAATGCTGGAATGGGAGGAAGGTGTAACACAAGTAAGCATTGATAACGGGGGTGACAAAAATGTCCGATAACAATATAATGACAAGAGATGACGAGCAGAAAAAAAATCTGAACGGATTTCTCAAAAACGAAGACCACATAGAGTTTGTGGGCAACATCTTAGGCGATGTGTTTGAAAGCGAGGAAGAGGCGCTGGCGGCTCTAAGCCGAATAATGGTCAACGGCAAGCGTCTTACAAACATAGACGACCATGAAGAAGCGGTCAGGATAATAAAAGAGGCTATCTTAAAAAACGGTATAGAGGACGTCAAAATAGAGGTAAACGGCTCTTTTCAGCCCCTATCTTACAGTTTGGGCGATGACGAAGATATATTGGATATATTCCGGACCGATAAGAAAAAGAAAAAAGACCGTCCTCTTTTCGGCGAAAGCAAGAAAGCCGAAAAAGACGAAAAAACCGAGAAGGAAGCCGATATTCCCGAAAAAGAGAACATCCTTGATATGACCGAGGATATATATACCTTTATAAGACCCGAAAGTTTTGACCTTAATTCGGATACTTTTTCGGAAAATTTTCTTGACGCAAACGTCAGCGGCATAGTTGTGCTGAGCAGGCTTTCGGGCATACTCCTTGACGAACACAGCGGCAAAGACCTTATGGATCAAGCGGCAAACAGGCTTTTTGTCAACGGTCTGCCGCTTACCGAATTTTGCGGTATGAAAAGGGATACTCCGCTTACCGAAGAGGATTACAACACCCTTGGCAAAAATGCAGCCAACATTTTGAAAGAAACCTTTGTTGACGGCAACGGCAAAAATTTTCTTATGTTCAAGACCGAAAGGGACAGAAGTTTCGAGCCGTTCACCATGGCTGAAAAACCGATGGAAGTTAAGCTGCTTTCGGGCATAAAACGCGCCTTTGCCTCAAAAGAGGAGATAGAGAAAAACCGCGCCGAATATAATGATTATATAGAAAACGTTCTCCCGCATTATGAGGTCATGAAAAAAATTTCAGCCGAGGCAAAAGAGGCGGCTGCATCGCTCAAACCGCCCATGCCCGAAGGAAAGGTGAGAAAAACCGGTATATCCGAGCTGGAAAAGAAAAATTTCGGCTTTTCGTTCGAAAGACCTACATTGACAGCGCCTGTTATGCAAAAAGCCGAAACTTCGCTTGAAAACGAGAAAGAACCTCAGTTTCGTACTCTCAGCCCCAAACGTGGCAGACATTCGGACGAAAACTGAATGTAATGTTTGCATTTGACAGAATAAATAAGACCCATGCCCCTTTGGGCGGTGGGTCTTATTTTTATGTCGGGGAGTATATGACATAAAGACTTTATCGAGAGCAGACGGTCACAATATTAAAATAACATATTCGGTAATTATATTACCTCATATCCTCCACAACATCAAAATATTCGCTTTCTGCGTTTATTGCGGCATTGCCTACCATTGCGGTATACGAATTTGCCGCTATTTGTTTTATGCTTTTTGCCGCGGCATCCTTATCGGTTATTTTTGCATTTTTGATGCCGTCCAGAATTTTTTTCTCATACTCGGTATCTTTGCCCTTTACGGTGTATACCACGGCTTTAGATGCCGCTTGATATATGTTTTGCGGTACATAAAGCCCGCAATAAGCCGATGTTATATAGTTGTTGAGTTCCTCCTGCGTTATATCCGCATTTTCAAGCACATCGCCTATACCTGCCATGGTTTCGATAGTCAGCCCAACATTCGGGTCGGCATATGATTTGGTCTGCAATAAGGGGTAGCCCCTTGTAGATATGTTGAAAATTGTGTTTGCCGTATATACGCCGTTTTTGAACCTCAACTGCGGTGTGGTATAGTTATCCGAAATATAGTTTATAAACGGTATATACTCGCTTTTGAGAGCCTCGCAAGAGCCGCTCTGAATTGTGTACTGCATGGGATATTCGCCTATATAAGCGGCTGTTTTGGCGGGCTTTTCAAAACTGTATGTATTGCTGCCGCCTTTCATGGGCAAAGCCCCGAGCAATTTTTCGTTTGCGCTTTTTGCCGTGTTTATGCAGTTTGCGTCACCGACCGCAGATGTGAAAATATTGTTTTTTCGTACGGTCTTTGCCGCAACTTCGCTGAGTTTTGCGGTAAATTCTTTTGCATAATCCTTGTCGGAATACAGCTTGTCAAGCTGTTCTTCAATAAAATCGTAAAAACCGCCGCCGTAGATATAATCGTCAAATGCGCACTGGTCGTTTATGCCTGCCTCCGACTTTGTGTAAGCAACTTCAAGCGGATCTGCCGCCGCAGCCACGGAATATACCGGAAGATAGGTTTCCATAATATCCGTTATTTCGGCTATGTCGCTTAAGTCGGTATTTTGTATCATATCGAGCATAAGCTCCAGCCCTTGTTCGTAATTTTCGGGATAGGCATTCCATGTGATACAGTTGTAGAGCTTTTCTTGAGTGCTTGCGCCTATCGGAGTATAGGTCAGCCCCATGACGGCGCCGTATGTATTATCGGTCATTCGTTTTTCAAGCTCGTCGATGTCGTATTTATCGGTGCCGAGATTGCCTGCAAGTATATCATAGAGCTGCATATAATATATTTCGTCTTTGGTAAGATCGCTCGCGTCGAAATAAACGCTGTAACTGCCTATATTTTTGCCTATATCCACACTGTAAGTTCTGATACCGCCGTTATCCGTTACCTCCACATCGGGCAGACCCGTATATTCGGGCAGTTTGCTCGGGTCTATGCAAAAATCGCTGTTGGATAATTCGCTGTCGTTCCAGTTGTGATATTCTTCGGTATCTTTTATCATTTGGTCAAGCTCCGCATCGCTCATAGAGGCTTTCATATCTTGAAGATATTTGTCTGTTTCGGCAAATTTTTCCTCGGCAAGCCCCAGTTTTGGCACGGATATTACCAAAGCGGTATTTTGGCTGTTCATAATATCGGCTGCAAGCCTTTTTGCCTCGGAACGGTCGGTGTCCGCTTCAAGCTTTCTTACCGCATCGGAATAAAGCGAAACGGCGTTTGCGTTGCCCGACGCTGCCCACATATCAACGGCGTTGAAAAGCTCATTCGCGCTGAAAGCGGCGTCGCCTATGCTAAGGGCTATATTTATATCATACTGTTTGAAATAATCGGTGTATTCGCTGCCGAAACCGTTTTTTGCTATTTGGTCAAGCACATTGTCGACCGTTTGTTTGAATGTGTCTTTTACGCTTTCGTCTGCGCCGTCTATTTCAAAAAAAACTCGGGGTTTGGCGCCGTTGAAATAGACGGCGCAGACGAAAG
>CANRCU010000160.1 GCA_947629215.1 uncultured Clostridia bacterium | reverse complement strand
ACATACTGTCTGTTTTGCCGACATATTTGCTGACAAGATCGTAAAATCCGTAAACAGTCCTTGCCTTTGAGCCTATATCGGGTATCGTTTCGGGCATGGAAAGAGCATCGTATACCGAGCGCCCCGATTCGGTGCAATAAGCTATTATTCTTTCAATGGAGGTATTGCCGATACCGCGTTTTGGTACGTTAGCTATACGCGCAAAAGAGATCATATCGTTCGGGTTTGAAATAAATTTAAGGTATGCAAGTATATCTTTTATTTCTTTTCGTTCGTAAAAACGCACACCGCCCAAGAGTTTATACGGGATATTCGCATTTATGAGCGCCTCCTCAAAAACACGGGATATAACGTTATTGCGGTAGAGTATGGCAAAATCGGCATATTTTCTGCCGTTATTGTGTTCCTCGGCTATTTTCTGCGCGGCGAAAAGCGCTTCTTCACGGTCCGTATGACCGCGGTAAAGAGTTATTTTTTCGCCGCCGCTGCTGTCCGTCCAAAGGCTTTTTGCCTTGCGCGCATTGTTGTTTTTGATGACCGCATTTGCGGAATCGAGAATATTTTGTGTGGAACGATAATTCTGTTCAAGCTTTATTATCTGCGTATTTTTAAAATCGTCCTCAAAATTGAGTATATTGCGTATATCTGCACCTCTCCAGCCGTATATGCTCTGGTCGTCGTCGCCGACTGCGCAAAGGTTGCCGTTTTTGCCCGCAAGCAGTTTTATCAGACGGTATTGCGAGGCATTTGTGTCCTGATATTCGTCTACCATTATGTAAAGGAACCTGTTTCTGTATTTTTCCAGCACATCGGGATTTTCTTCAAACAGCTTTACCGTCATAAAAATAAGGTCGTCAAAATCAAGAGAGTTGTTTTGCTTAAGCTGCGACTGATAGACGGAATAAAGCTCGGCAACACGTTTAAGGCGAAAATCCTTTTCGACCGAGATCATATATTCGCGCGGAGAAACAAGCAGGTCTTTCTGCCTGCCTATCTCCCCAAGAACATATTTCACGGGATATTGCTTGTCGCTTATATTAAGGGTCTTATATATGTTTTTCATAAGCCTTTCGCTGTCGGCTGCATCAAAAATGGTAAATCGGTTTGTAAAACCGAGCCTGTCTATATGGCTGCGCAGTATACGCACACAAGTCGAGTGGAAGGTGCTGACCCAGACTTTCTCGCCCTCTTCGCAAAGCGCGCATACACGCTCTTTCATCTCTTTTGCCGCCTTGTTTGTAAAGGTTATGGCAAGTATATTGCGCGGGTCGACATTTTTTTTTGCTATAAGATAGGCAATGCGGTGCGTCAGCACACGCGTTTTGCCCGAACCTGCGCCCGCAAGCAGCAGCAGCGGACCTTCGGTCGTAAGCACTGCCTGTTTTTGCATGGGATTCAATTTATCGGTCAATTCGTTTATGTTGGTGTTCATTTGTGATCTTCTCCTGATATTCAAGAATTTTTCGAGTGAGTCAAGGTCTTTTTTGCCGCAAGAAAATCAAGCAGTTTGTCGGCGCTGCGGTTTATTATAAGAGCTTCCGGAAAATCGGCTTGTTCAAGCAGCGGCTCTATGCGCGAAAAATCGCCTATGGACAGATAAAAATGCGCATCGCTTGCAAGAATAACGGGTACGGCCTGTTTTTTACATTCGGCAAGCATCTCAAGCGTGATCGCCTCGCCGCCTGCCCTGCCGTTTTTTGGGTTATAAGACGCATTGTTTATTTCAAGCAGCACATTTTTGTCACGGGCTGTACTCACGACCGTTTTTATATCAAACGGATACCGTGGATCACAGGGGTGACCTATGATGTCGATATAGGGGTCGTGCATTGCGCATGTAAGCGCCGAGGTGTTCTCCTCACACGTGCCGGGGCTTATGCATGGCGGATGAAGGCTGGCTATCGCATAATCGAGCCTGTTTAGCACACGCGGCTCAAGGTCAATGCTGCCGTTATAGTCCGTAATATTCAATTCGACACCGAAAAGCAGTTTCAGCTCCCCGAAACTGCGCGGTATAACAACATTATTCGTAAAAAAATATTCCTGTGTGGAATGCGGCATCAAAGGCGCATGATCGCTTGAACCGAGTATTTGCAGACCCGTTTCGCGGGCATATTCGATATTTTCTTTTAATGTGCTGTAAGCATGACCGCTCGCGACAGTATGAGTATGCAGGTCGAGTGCATATTTTTGCTGCATAAGTACACTTCCTTGTTTTTATTATAGGTCGTTAAAAATTATTATACCACAATTTAAAGAAAATGGGTAGAAAAATTTTTCGGGCATAATAAAAAACTCTATTTTGAATAGTATACATGCATTCCGGGGAAAACTAATTGTTGAAAGAAAGCGAAAATTTGTAGGCAAAATTCCCCTTCCCTATTATAGGTAGGGCATAACGCAAAAAAAACAAAAGAAAGATGTATAAATATTGTCGAATTTGTCTATTGATTTATAAGTATTTGCTATGTTACTATATTTACTGTGTGTTTTATTGTAAATTATAAATATAATAATCAGGAGGGCTGTTCATTCGATGGAAACAGATAACAAAAGCTTTAATTCGGAAGAAGTTGAGATAGACATACTTGAACTGGCGCGGGTGCTGTTTGGCAAAATATGGATAATTATTTTGTGTACGATAGCGGCAGGCGTGCTGGCATTTATAATTGCGGCGGTTTATCTGCCCGTCAAATACAGCTCTTATACAACGCTGTATGTTAAAAACAATCATACGCTCGATACATCCGATCAGACAATAGAACTGAACGACCTGAATGCGTCAAAATCACTTGTTTCAACTTATATGGCTGTGCTTGAAAGCGATGCCGTAATGGAGGACATTGCCAAAAGGCTTGCAAAAAAATATCCGCAGCCTACACTTGAGGATTGTTTCACCGTAGAGGACGGTCATATATTGCCCGATTCACTCAAAGATTCGTTTTCCATGTCGGCGGTCAACGAAACCGAGGTGCTTGAAATAGTTTCAAAAACAAAGTCGCCTCAAATATCGGCTGACATATGCAATATGATGACGGATATAGCACCCGATTTTCTTATACGCGTTGTCGGCGCAGGCTCGGTAGAGGTAATAGATGTTGCAAAAGTCAACCTTGACCCCGTTGAGCCGAATATCAAAAAGACCGTTGCTATCGGTCTGATACTCGGGTTTATAGCATCCGCAGGTATTATAATCCTGCTTTATATGCTTGATAATTCGATAAAATCAACGGACGAGCTTTCCAAAAAGTATAACAAAGCCATAATAGGCGAGGTCTACAACTTTTCACAGGAAAAGGGCGAAAAGCAGAAAAAACGTAAAAAAGGCGAAAAGCGTGTTATAGATCCCCAAAATCTGTTAAACGAAAATACCGTGTTCACGGTTTCCGAAAGTTATAAGACAATGAGAACAAACGCTGTATTTGCGCTTTCACCGTTTGAGAAAAAGATATTTGCCGTAACAAGCGCAAATGCTGCCGAAGGCAAGTCCACAACAACATCAAACCTTGCCATCTCTTTTGCGCTTATGGGCAACAAGATATTGCTTATAGACGGCGATATGCGAAAACCGACACAGCATTTGCTGTTTGAAGTAAAGAACGAAAAAGGTCTTTCCAGCGCAATAAGTAAGATGAACCGTGTTGAAGCAAGTATATGCAGGGATGTAAGACCGAATCTGGATCTTATGCCTTCGGGTCCTATACCGCCAAACCCTTCCGAGCTGCTCGCTTCACCTCAGTTTGAAGATATGCTTGAAACACTTGCGAATCAATACGATTATATCATTATAGATACACCGCCAGTGAACGTTGTAAGCGATGTTCTTGTTATGAATAAATCAATAGTCGGTGTCATGTTCGTTTCAAAACACGGCAGTACCACTTATGACAGCATAGACGAGGCAATGAAAAAGATAAACTTTGCCGACATGAAAATGCTTGGCTTTATTCTCAACAACATAAAGCTTGCACATTCGGGCAAGTATTATTACAGACATTACGATTACGGTTATGGTTATGGATACGGATATGGATACGGCGAAAACAGCGGTAAATCGGATACGGCTAAAGAAAGCTGACATCCGCTGCACAATATTGGAGGTATAAGTTATGGTTAATGTTATAGGTCTTGGCTATATCGGTCTGCCGACTGCGCTTATGCTTGCGTCACACGGCGTTGAAGTGGTGGGTACGGATTACAACAAAGAACTTGTTGCTACGCTTAATGCCGGTCACACCACATTTGAGGAAGATGGTCTTGAAGAGCTTTTCGGCAATGCCGTTAAATCGGGCATAAAATTCAGCACGGAATATCAGGTAACGGATACATATATCATATCCGTACCTACGCCTTATGATAAATTCAGCAAAAAGGTAGACGCCTGCTATGTTGAGGCTGCCGTAAAAAGCGTAACGGAAATCTGCCCGAAAGGCGCTGTCATAGTTATAGAATCGACTATATCTCCCGGCACTATCGACAGATATGTGCGCCCCATTATAGAACAAAAGGGCTTGAAAACGGGCGAAGATATTCACCTTGTACACGCCCCCGAGCGTATAATACCGGGCAATATGATATATGAACTGCTGCATAATAACCGCACTATCGGCGCCGATGAAAAAGAAGCGGGCGAAAAGATAAAAGAGCTTTATTCTTCCTTCTGCCAAGGCGAAATAGTTGTTACCGATATACGCACGGCAGAGATGACAAAGGTAGTGGAAAACACTTTCCGCGCCGTTAATATAGCTTTTGCAAACGAGCTTGCAAAAATTTGCCGTCAGGACAATATGGACGTTTACGAAATAATCAGAATATGCAATATGCATCCTCGTGTAAATATATTAAGCCCGGGTCCCGGCGTCGGCGGTCATTGTATATCGGTCGACCCGTGGTTTTTGGTCGGCGATTACCCGTCGCTTGCCAAAGTTATTGACGAATCCATGAGAACAAACGACGGTATGCCCGATTTTGTGCTTAACCGTATCTACGAAATAATGAAAGAAAACGGCATGAGCGATATAGGCAGAGTGGGTCTGTACGGCTTGACTTATAAAGAAAACGTTGACGACCTTAGAGAATCACCGACATTGCAGCTGCTTGAAAGCCAGGAAAGGCACCTTGCCACGGGCTTAAAGGTCTATGACCCATTCATCAAAAAAGATGTTGTTAAAAATCAATTCCACGATATTGATGAATTCCTTGAAGCGGTCGATTTGGTCGTAGTCATGGTCAAACATAATGAAATAAAGGAAAATGCCGAAAAACTTGAAGGAAAAGTCGTTCTTGACTGCCATAATATAATAAAAGGGAATAGGGTCTACCATATCTAATTATAAGAACTTATTCAAAAGAAAAATTTATTTCCGACCCGAAGGGATGAGATTTGTAGCGTTTAGGCGAATTTTTGCGAAGCAAAAAACGCCGAAGCGTTAGGATTTCCGCAGGAAATCCACAAATCTCAAGGAAATACAAAATTTTTCTTACCTTGGCTTGGTTCTTATAATTGTCTGATTATAAGAACTTATTCAAAGAAAAAAATTATTTTCGTGCCGTAAGGCTGCTGAATGTAGCGTTTAGGCGAATTTTTGCGAAGCAAAAAACG
>CANRCU010000159.1 GCA_947629215.1 uncultured Clostridia bacterium | reverse complement strand
ATGAATGCCCTGTTGTCGAGGAATTTGGGCGCAAAAGACCAGGACGGTGTGAACAGCACGGCATTAAACGGTATCGCGCTTTATGTGGGCTGCTATGTGCTTTTTCTTATAATAGGTCTTTTCGGCGCAGCGCCGTTTATGGCATCGCAGACGCAGACCGCAAATATAGCAAAAGAGGGTTCTGTATATTTAAAATATGCCTGCGCTTTCAGCATGGGTCTTTTTGCTCAGATATGTTTTGAACGACTGCTGCAATCCACGGGCAAGACGCATTTATCCATGATAACGCAGATGATAGGTGCTATAACAAACATCATACTTGACCCTATACTTATTTTCGGCTTTTTCGGTATGCCGCGCATGGGTATGGCAGGCGCCGCGATAGCTACGGTAATAGGTCAGTGCCTCGCGGGTACCATCGCTTTGCTGCTCAATATAAAATGCAACAAAGAGATACAGTTTGCAAAAATGATAAAGATGCGTCCGACATTCAAGGGCATGAGCATGATACTCTACATTGGTATACCCTCGATATTAATGGCGTCTATCGGTTCGATAATGGTACTTGCGCTGAATAAGATACTTTCTTCGATGATCATATCGGATACCTCGCTTCCCGCCGTGGAGGCGCACAACACAGCCGTTGCCATCTTCGGTATATATTTCAAGCTGCAAAGTTTTATATTTATGCCTGTTTTCGGTCTTAATAACGGTATGGTGCCTATCGTTGCCTTCTGTTTTGGCGCAGGCAAGCGAAAACGAATGATGCAGACCGTAAAGCTGAGCATTTTATATGCCTTCTTGCTGCTTTTGCTCGGTACGCTCATCTTCCAGCTGATACCCGATATGCTTTTAAGACCTTTCGCCAACGAAGAGAATATGGAGCATATCATTCAGATGGGTGTACCTGCGTTAAGAACGATAAGCATACACTTCCCGATAGCAAGTTTTTGTATAATCAGCCTTTCGGTATTTCAGGCGCTTGGCAAGGGCTTTATGTCAATGTTCGTTTCGTTTGCAAGACAGCTTATAGTGCTTGTGCCGATGGCGTTTCTGCTTTCGCTGACACACAGGGTAAGCAATGTATGGTTCGCCTTTGTTCTGGCTGAAACACTCTCGCTCACGCTTTGCGCAATTTCATTCAGATATATGTATAAGACGGTCATATCAAAAATACCCGAATAATAAAAACTAACAACAAGTAAGCCAACCGCACCGAAGGCGGATGGCTTACTTGCGATAATATATTTTTACTCTCCGATTTGACCGACAGGTAAGTTCCTGCCTCTTTGGGTTTTATATTCGGTGTGAGAAACAAGCCGAATTGCCGGAAACCGTCGGTATTTGTATGCAGCGTAAGTGCAGAACGGTCTGCAAGAATGACTTGTTGAGCGCTATATTAATCTTTTAATGTTTTTATTCATTATCAGCCGATAGCTGATCCCGCCGAAAATATAGCATAATACATCTTTCCAATCGGTAACGGAGGAAGATTTCAATAATGGGGCGATATATTCCCAAAAGATGCCGATGCACAAACAATAAACAATAATATCCCGCAATTTATATATGAGCTTGCCCGATGTATACAATATTGTATTGGTATATGTCAAAAATATGATCCCACCCAGATAATCATTAAAATGACAAACAAATATATAGTTCAATATACCGCTTGTATGTTGTTTAAGAAAGAAATTATTTATGTAATATAAAAGCACTATTATCAACAATATATATGCATGCATCGGTATTTTTTTCAAGCTGTCTGTGATCTTGCAAACCATTATCCTATCACCGCAAATATAAACAGGGCAACAAGTATTGCGCCTACAGTACCCAAAAAGCCCATTATGACACCTCCCTCAAAAGACACAAGCTCATCAATATCCGTAATATTCGTTATAATAGTTTGCATCTGCTCTTTTCACTGCGTTATAAGTTTTCATAAATTCCTTTTTGCTTACGCCGACTTCTTCCCATGGCTCTTTCTTTTCATCGGAACTGCCGCCCGAGCAGCCCGACATAGCCAAAACGGCGATAATGCCTAAGATAAATAACTTTTTCATGATAAATTTTCCTTTCCCGATCGCAGTTGTTATAAAGTTATCCCGAAAGGATATTTAATCGAGAAGATGTGAATAATATGCCTGAATATTGACAGGTTTATTATTTGCATCCAAATCAAATACAATATGAACATAATACTCGACCTGTTTCATCAGCCCCGTCGGCAATTGTGATGTTACGTATCCGTTGTAAGTACATTCGTATTTTTGAGTTACGCCATGTTTTTTCATATCTTTACCGTTTGCGCTTGAAAAATCTGTTTGACTTGCGGTCCATACCCCAAGAGGATTGTCCGCATCCTGGAATGTTGCGGTATTCGGGTATTTTAATCCGCCGTACAGCCCCGATAAATTTGCCGAGCCGTATTTGATAGCGTTGTGAGCCACATTTGCAAATGTGGATTCATAGTTTTTTGCTATCTTTAAAAGAGTATTTTCGTCTATTTTCGGTGTGTTTGCCGAAATAAGCTCTTCGCTTGAGATGCAATGTATGTATACATCTTTACCGTTGTAGCTGATATGTACCATTTTATTGTCTGCATTCCAGCTTGTTTCTGCCCCTATGGCATCGGCTATGGAACGCAGAGGCAAATAGAAACTGCCGCTTATCACCTGCTGCGGTACATCGGGGTATATCTCCTTACCGTCGGCTCTTATATAATTCATATTTTTTATTACCGATACGGCGTGTTTACCGTCGGTCATACTTGCCTTATTGGTCGACGCATCCCAGTTGACACTGAATCCAAGACCTTCAAATACGCCTCTTACGGGAACAAGCGTTCTTCCGTCTTTGATAACACCTTCGGCAGCAAATGCCGTTATGGCAGAATTTATGCCGATAACCATACTGATAATAAATGCAATTTTCTTTTTCATAGTTCCAACTCCTTTTATTAATTTGTGAGATATGTAAGATTTTTGTGAGTTTACTTTTTTGCATTCCTCCGTTCTTTTTTTATTTTGTACAGTATAGCATAAGAACATGGACTGAATTTGTCCATTACAATATATTTTTGAAAAATTTTTATACGGGTTGTGAAATATATTTTGCAGACCGCTGTCGGGCATGGCAGTTACACCTTAGACATGGTTAATTTGTTTTATGTCGTAAAAGAAAAATTTGCAATAAGAAAAAAATTTTTTTAGTGGTTGAGTAAAGCAATATTTTGTGATATAATCTATAAATGAATAGTTTTTTTCGGGGACAGAGTATAGAGCGTCCGCACAGGAAGGTTGGTGTTTTATGAATACAGGTTTTTCGGACGGGTTCATCGGCAATCTTGATTTTTCAATGCTAAGTATACCGTCGATCCGTCTGTCCGATATTATAGATATAGGTATAGTTGCGATACTTATTTATTTTGTGCTTATATGGATAAAAAACACAAGGGGCTGGTCGCTGTTTCGCGGTCTGCTTATAATAGTGGCTGTGGCGCTGCTGTCGTATCGTTTTCATTTTTATACGCTGTCATGGCTTATAGAAAAGGGGTTTTCGGTCGGCATAATCGCGCTTATAGTTTTGTTTCAGCCCGAATTGCGAAAGGGTCTTGAACAGATAGGCGAGGGCGGATTTTCCAACCTGGCGGATATATTTAATGTAGAAAACAGCTCACGCATAAACAGCAATTCCGTAAAATGCATTGTGGAAGCGTGTGTCAAAATGGCAAGCGAAAAAACGGGCGCGCTTATTGTTATAGAACACAATGTACCCGTGGGCGATTTTATAAAAACGGGTATCGAAATGGAGAGTATAATATCCGCTCAGCTGCTTATGAATATATTTGTAAACAAAACTCCGCTGCACGACGGCGCGGTGGTCATAAGGAACAACAGGATAGCCGCCGCAAGCTGTATATTGCCGGTCACGCAAAAAAGCCTCAGCTCGGAGCTTGGCACGCGTCACAGGGCGGCAGTCGGCGCAAGCGAGCAGTCGGACGCGTTTATAATAATCGTATCGGAGGAAACGGGCGCTATTTCCGTTGCAAACGAGGGCAGACTTATGCGCAGCCTTTCGGAAAGAGAACTGCGGAACGTGCTTGACAGACTTGTTGAAGGTAAAAGCATAAACACAAGACTTTTCAAGGGGAAAGGGAAAAATAAATGAAAGTGATGAATTTTATAAAGGATTTCTTTTCAAAAAATACGGGCTGGAAGATAGGCAGCCTTGTAATTTCGGTATTACTGTGGTTTGTGGTGATGAATACGCTGAATCCGGCGGAAACAAAGTCTTTTTATGTGACGATAGACCTTGCCAACAGGCAGTATCTTGCCGAAAGCGGTTATGCGATACTGAATACCGATGAGATCGAGAACACAAGAGTCGAAGTCAAGGTAAAAGGCACACGCGCCGCGCTTGACGAACTGACAAGGCAGAAAGAAAACGGCGCTATAACCGCCAACCTGGACTTTCAGGAAGTCAATATGGAAAATATGGTCGATATGCCTCAGAATCTTACACTCAATATCGACCCCAAGATAAATAATATTTATATCTATCAATATGATATAATCAGCTTTTCGCCAAGTTATGTGAATGTCAGCTTTGATTCCGTCAAGGAAAAAGAAAGCAAGTTTGAAACGCTGTTTACCGGCAAGTTGGAGGACGGCTATTCGGCTGATGTTGAGCAGCTTGCAAATGAGAATATTACCGTATACGGTCCCGCTTCGGAGTTTGACAAAATAGCCAAAATATCCGCGGAGGTCAGCCTTGACGAAAAAACAAGCGATTTTCAGACAGAACTCAAACCCGTTGTCTATGATGCGCAGGGTCAGAAGATGCCCAACTTTATTGTTGTACCCGACACGGTGACAGCGCTTGTAAATGTGGAATATACAAGAAATCTTGAAATATTGAAACCCGAAACGACAGGCACTATAGACAGCGAGCTGACGCTCAAGGGTATTGACTGGTCGCCGAAGGTGTTGGAACTGACGGGTGACAAAGAAACTCTCGATAAGCTCAGCCCGATAAAACTGCCCGCAGTGGAGCTTGATAAACTTGCGGGTTCGGATATACGCACATATGAGGTAACACAGTTTATAAATGACGAGCGTGTTTCAACAAAAAGCAATGCTCCGCGCGTTATTACCGTTACCATAGAGGTGGCAGGCAAGGACGGCAGAAATATAACCTTAAATGCAGATGACATCACTGTAACGGGGCTTGCGGACGGATTGAAAGCCCAGCTGCCAAGTCAGATAGTGTTTACCGTATTTGGCGAGCCTGCCGCACTGGAAGGGCTGACAAATGCTTCGTTTGCGCCGACGGTCGACCTTACCGGGCTTGAAGAGGGCGCAAAAGAAGTTGTTTTGGGCATTACTTTGCCCGAGGGTGTTCAGGTGCGCGGCGAAACAAGGTTATATGTTTATATAACCAAAGATGTACAGACGGAGCAGTCAACACAAAATCCCGCTGAACAGCCGGATACGGTGACCGTTGTGGAAGAAAGCAGCGAAACAACGGCTGCGACCACAACAACAAAAGCCCCCGAAGAGGAAGATGAGGTCACCGAGGAAGAAACTGTGACCGATATTATAGAAGAACC
>CANRCU010000158.1 GCA_947629215.1 uncultured Clostridia bacterium | reverse complement strand
CCGTTGCCTATGTAAAGAGCAACATGCCCCACAACGGCATTCGTACCCCTGAAGTATACCGCCGCACAAACGGGAATATTTTTCTTGCTCGTCGAAACACCCCACTTGTTCCACGCTAACGTCGCATTTATAGCCGAACCGTGTATACCGCCCGCCTCGTATGCCTCCCTGACAAATTTCTGACATAACCCCGACCATTTGCCCGAACCGACCTTGCTTTTCGCCCAGTCTATGATCTTCTCTGCTTGCGTCGCCATCTGCACTCCCCCTTTTTTGTTTTTTGGGGTTTCACCCCAAACCCCACAAGCCTTTTGTAAAAGGCTTGGCGAAAACTTTTATTTGACACCTAAAGGTGCCCTTTAGGTGTCGTTTTTATTTAACTTTATTTACTCGTATATTATTTAAGGTGTCCTTTAAATGTCGTTTTAATTTAACTTTATTTATTCGTACATTCTTTTTTGATTTAAATGTACCTCTGCCCCAAATTTCGATTTACTCTGATTAAACACTCTTCTAAAACCCCACAACCTCATCAATCTTTTTGGCAAACACGCAAATGTTTCTCCGTGAGGCTGTTTTTTTCAGCCGATACGGAGATTATTTGCGGGGCTTGCCCTCAGCGTCTTTATTTTATCAACAAACTTTTCAAACCTCACAACCAAATCAACCCTACCGGCAAACACGCAAATGTTTCTCCGTGAGGCTGTTTTTTTATTTATCTAAATGGGGCGCTGCCCCAAACCCCCGCCCGCTTTTTTCTGAAGTCTAAGCAAAAAAATTTCGCTTTTCGTAAACGAAAAGCAATTTTTCGCTTAGTAAAAAGCGGGACGAAACGGAGATTATTTGCGGGGCTTGCCTCTGTTTTTTATTTTATAAACACACCTTTTTTTATTATATGGGGCTTTGCCCCAAACCCCACAAGCCTTTTTGGAAAAAGGCTTGACCTAAAAACAAAAGTTATTTCAGCCAAAGAAACATTTTTATCAAAGTTTAAAATTATCGCAAGGCTTTAAAATATAACTCAACCAAGGCTATAACAAGCAATCCCCGCAAGTGTCTCCGCTGCGGCTCAAAAAAATAGCCTTGCGGAGAAACTGTGCGTGTTTGCTAAAAAATCAACATTACCGCATTGTCAAAAAAAGTTACTCATAATCACATTGTTTCGCCCAAAAATCTATTTTATCAACACACTTTTTGAACACCACAAACAAATCAGCCTGACGGCAAACACGCAAATGTTTCTCCGTGAGGCTGTTTTTTTCAGCCGATACGGAGATTATTTGCGGGGCTTGCCTCTGTTTTTTATTTTATAAACACACCTTTTTTATTATATGTAGCTCGCCCTTAACGTTTTTCCCCACCCAGCCCCTTTTATAACGTATTGCCAATAATAAAACCATACCTCCCACCGCCGACTTTAAAGTTTTCGCTCAAGCCTTTTTCAAAAGGCTTGCAGGGCATGGGGCAGCGCCCCATTTCCCCCAATCCTACTAAAACTCAAAAACTTCTCCACACATATACCTCCCCACTGCATACCTCATCGCATCCATCAAATGGTCGCACCCGTCCTTCGGCTTGTTCACACACTCTCCAAACCTGTCCTTGTCCCAGACATAATTGCTTATTTCCCTTATAAAATTCACACATTTCGGACTTATAACAATTTTAAAACCCTGTAAAAAATCTATCCCCGCCAAAACACTGTCCTTCCCCTTGCTTGCCGCCCTTATATGCCTTAACCCCAACTCCCGCAACCTCGCTATACTCTTAGGCTCGGCAGCGTCCGCCGAAATTCTCTCTTTCGCAAACCCTTTCTCCCTTATCCTCTCCGCAATTTTCTCATTGCTGAGAGCTTTTTCGTAAATTTCATCAAACACATAAAGCTCCTTCTCCGCCATGTCTATTATCCCCGCAAAAAAAGCGCTCGGGTCGTTCGTGTACCCAAAATCCAAACCGAAAACAGCCTCCGTCCTCTCGCTCAACATTTCACTCAACTCAAATCCACGGACTTCCCAGTTTTCGTATATCAAACCGCTCGTAATGCCCCATTCTCCAAGCCCCGCTACCCTGTAACGCCTCGGGTCGTTCACACGCATAGCCTCAAAGACCCTTATATCCGCATCATCAAGAAATTCGTTGCATAAATAATTCACCGTCTTTGCCATTATTTCCTCGTCAACAACATCAAAAAACCGCCGCTTCAGCCAGTGCCGCTCGTTCCACGGGTTAAAAGTTATGGTAATTTGCTTGAAAAGCCCCTCGCCGACACGCCCCCTTATACATTCGTCAAGCATGTCAAAATCGCTCTCGTTGCTTATCTCGTATGCCTCCTCAAGCCATATCCAGCATAAATACCCCGTTTCTGCGGTTATGGAAGTTATCTTCAACGGGTCGTCAAGCCCCCTGAAATAAATTTTCTGCCCCGTAGCCTTGCAGACTATCTCCAACGGGCTTAACTTGCACTCAAACAGCTCACTCACCCCAAGTCGCTCTATAGCCCACTTTAACTCCGCATAACAACTGTCTTTCAGCGTTATCGAATACCGCCTCACCACAAGTAAGTTCGCCTGCGGATACTTCATCAGCCTGTAAATAAAATTAAGCGCCGTCGTCCTGCTCTTCTTGCTCGCACGACTGCCCTTGCATACCCTGTACCTGCCTTTAAAATCCCAAAAATCCCTGTACCCTGCCCCGATGACCTCGGGCAAATATATCTTTCTCTCACTCAAAACCCTTCATCTCCCATTTTTCTCCACTCAATACCCTCTGATTAAACAAACTTTTCAAACCCCACAAGGGTTGTTCATGGGGCTTTGCCCCATACCCCACAAGCCTTTTGTAAAAGGCTTGGCGAAAACTTTTATTTGACACCTAAAGGTGTCCTTTAGGTGTCGTTTTTATTTAACTTTATTTACTCGTACATTCTTTTCTGATTTTAATGTACCTCAGCCCCAAATTTCAATTTACTCCGATTAAACACTCTTTCCAAACCCCACAAACAAATCAACCTTTTGGCAAACACGCAAATGTTTCTCCGTGAGGCTGTTTTTTATTTATCTAAATGGGGCGCTGCCCCATACCCCGCCCGCTTTTTTTCTGAAGTCTAAGCGAAAATAAATTTTCGCTTAGTAAAAAGCGGGGCAAAAAATAAGTTACTTTCTAAATGGGGCTCTGCCCCATACCCCGCCCGCTTTTTTCTGAAGGCTAAGCAAAAAATTTTACTTTTCGTGAACGAAAAGCAATTTTTTGCTTAGGAAAAAGCGGGGCAAAAATTAAGTTACTTATAATCACGTGGCTGCGAACAAAGCGTAAACGCTTTGCCCTTGCCCCGCCGCGCCTTTTATCTAAATGGGGCTCTGCCCCATGCCCCGCCCGCTTTTTTCTGAAGTCTAAGCGAAAATAAATTTTCGCTTAGGAAAAAGCGGGGCAAAAAATAAGTTACTTATAATCACGTGGCTGCGAACAAAGCGTAAACGCTTTGCCCTTGCCCCGCCGCGCTCGCTTTTTTTTGCAAAAAAAGCTCACACGGATAGGGGCTTCGCCCCAAAGTCTGTTTTGTTAAACTTTCTTCTAAACCCCACAAACAAATCAAACTTGTGGCAAACACGCATAGTTTCTCCGCAAGGCTGTTTTTTCGAGCCGCAGCGGAGAAACTTGCGGGGCTTGCCCCTGTTTTTTTATTTATCAACACACTTTTCAACCTCACAACCAAACCAACCCCACCGGCAAACACGCAAATGTTTCTCCGTGAGGCTGTTTTTTTCAGCCGATACGGAGATTATTTGCGGGGCTTGCCTCTGTTTTTTTATTTATCAACAAACTTTTCATCTGTTTATATGGGGCTTTGCCCCTAACCCCACAAACCTTTTACAAAAGGCTTGGCGAAAACTTTTATTTGACACCTAAAGATGCCCTTTAGGTGTCGTTTTTATTTAACTTTATTTACTCATACATTATTTTCCGATTTAAATGTACCTCTGCTGCCCCAATTTAGCCTCCCCTTACAGGGGAGGTGTCGGCATTAGCCGACGGAGGGGTCCTCTCAACTTACTCTATCTCATCTTCCCCCGCAAAAACCACCCTTGCGACACTCTCTCCGTCCTGACCCTTCCCGTCAAATAACCCGTAACGCTTCCCAAGCAGCTCCGCCGCCCTCATTCTCTCACGTACATTCGGCTGTCCCCCGTCACTTTCGCCCCTCATAACACTTGTCAAATACCGTAAAATTTCTTCCTCCGTATTCATAGATACCCTCCGTTTCATATACTCTCGTATCCCGTCAAGACCCAACATCTTGATCGCATACCTCTTCGCCGTACTCTCCGAATACCCCGCGCGTATCGCCGCCTGTACGGCATCATTGTCCTTTAAATATTCCTCCGCAAATTTCATCTGTAACTCCGTCATTTCCGTCCCCCCAAAATATCTCTGCAAACAAAAAAACGCCGCATAAAACGACGTTTTTATAAATTACTGTAATATTACTTTTCCAAAATTTTTCATAATACCATTCTACCACATATCAATATGTAATTCAATGTACACTAACTACTTCCATAAAATCAAATCATTATTCCCCGATTATGCTTTTGATTGTTCCTCCCCCAACAACAACTTCCCCCTCATACATAACCGCCGCCTGACCCTTCGTCATCGCCCTCTGCGGTTCGTCAAACCTTATATGCAGCTCCCCGTTCTCCTCCTGCCATGCGGTCGCGGGCTGCGCCTTCTGATTATACCTTATTTTGGCGCAGATCCTCTTCGGCTCTCTCATCTCTTCCACCGAAATAAGGTTCACGTCCTCCGCAATAAGCTCCCTTTTCATCAAGTCCGCATTGTCCCCAAGCGTGACTTCATTCCTTACCGTATCTATCCCGCACACATACAGCGGTCTGTCTGCGGATATACCAAGCCCCTTTCGCTGACCTATGGTATAATTTATTATCCCCCTGTGCTTTCCGAGTACCTTACCCGACACGTCCACAAAATCGCCCTCGGCATAAGTCCGCCCCGTCTGCCTTTCTATAAACTCCCCGTATTTTCCCTCGGGTACAAAGCAAATGTCCTGACTGTCATGTTTTTTCGCATTTATAAAACCGTGAGCCTCCGCAATTTCCCGCACCTTCGTTTTCTCCAGTTCCCCAAGCGGAAATATCACATGCGCAAGCTGTTCCTGAGTCAAAGTGTAAAGCACATAACTCTGGTCTTTGCTCTCGTCCACGGCTTTTTTCAGCAAAAACCTCCCGTTTTCGCCCTTTTCCGTCCTTGCATAATGCCCGGTAACAACATAGTCCGCCCCTATCTCGCGCATACGCACAAAAAGCTTGTCAAACTTCATGTACCTGTTGCAGTCTATACACGGGTTGGGCGTTCGCCCGCATTCATACGCCGCAATAAAACGGTCTATGACCTCTTTTTTGAACCCTTCGGTAAAATTAAAAACATAATACGGCATATCCATGCTCTGAGCCACACTTCGCGCATCCGCCACATCGTCAAGCGAACAGCAGGTGTTTTTCGCTTTTTCGCCTATATCCTCGTTATAAAACAACTTCATCGTTGCTCCTATGCACTCAAACCCGCGCTCTTTCATCAGCAAAGCCGCAACGGAGCTGTCGACCCCGCCGCTCATCGCAATTATGGCGCTGCCCTTGTTA
>CANRCU010000157.1 GCA_947629215.1 uncultured Clostridia bacterium | reverse complement strand
ATTCGGTTTTCAATATACACTCGCCGTCGTTATCGACAGCTTTTATATATTAACACACTCTTTCGAGTTTGTCAACACTTTTTTTAAAATTTTTTTTAAAAATTTTAAAAATGAACGGAGAAGGGGGGATTTGAACCCCCGCGCCGCTTTCACGACCTACTCCCTTTCCAGGGGAGCCCCTTCAACCGCTTGGGTACTTCTCCAAAACGCTTTCAAAAAAATGCAGCAAGCATTCAAGCTTGCTTTATAAAAGAACGCAGAGGGTGGGATTCGAACCCACGGCCCATTTCTGAGTCACCGGTTTTCAAGACCGGCTCCTTAAACCGCTCGGACACCTCTGCAAACAGTCAGTGAAATTCAATATATAATGCCGATCGCTGACACTTTTTATATAATACATCAATACGGCATAAATGTCAATAGTTTTTTTTTATTTTTTGAATTTTTGCGGCGAAAAAAATTTATTCCGCCGCTTTTAAAAATTTTTCTACTATATTATATCTCCATTTTATTTTAATATCATATCACCGAGTTTATAAACATCGCCCGCGCCCATTGTAATAAGAATATCGCCCTCACGGCAGTTTTCTTTAAGAAATTTTTCCGCGCTTTCAAAATCCGGCTTATAATATGCTTTTCCTCCAAATTCGTTTATTTTTTGAACAAGGTCTTTTGAGCTGACAAGCCCTGTATCTTTTTCTCTTGCGGCATAAATATCCAAAACAACTACATTGTCAGCCGTTTTAAGCGCTTGGGCAAACTCGTCGAGCAGATCGTGTGTTCTTGTATAAGTATGAGGCTGGAAAGCTATCCAAAGAGCATTGAATTTACCCGAACGCGCGCTGTTTATCGTTGCCGAAATCTCAGTCGGATGATGCGCATAATCGTCAACTACCTCTATGCCGCAGAAATTGCCTTTATGCTGAAAACGTCTGTCTACGCCTTTATAATTTTCAATACCGCGGACAATATCAGCCGTTTCTATACCGTATACTTTTGAAACGGCAAATGCCGCAAGTGAATTGTAAACATTATGCAGACCCGGTATGGAAAGTTTTATATCGGCTATTTTATCGCCTTTCAGACAGGCGGTATAACTTCCGCAGCCATTATTGTCAAATTTAATATTTTCGGCAGTCCAGTCACCCTTTGTGCCGTATGTTACTATATTTGCGTTCACACCGTCCAAAACGGCATCTATATTTTTTATATCGCTGTTTATAACAAGAGTACCGTCGCTTGGTATACGTTTTGCAAATTTATTAAAAGACTCATATATACGCTCAAGATTTTCAAAATAATCCGTATGGTCTTTATCCACATTCAATATCACGGCGCTGTGCGGATTAAATTTTAAGAAACTATCCTGATATTCACAGGTTTCAAGCAAAAAATAGTCATTTTTGCCTATACGGAAATTTCCGCCTATACTTGGCAGGATACCCCCGAGAGAGATCGTGGGATCTTTGCCTGCGGCTATAAATATTTCGGATAAAATAGATGATGTTGTCGTTTTACCGTGAGTACCCGCCACCGAAACGGGGTATTTATATGTAAGCATGAGCATACCCACAAGCTCGGCACGGTCTATGACAACGGCATTGCTTGCTTTTGCAGCCACAAGTTCGGGATTATCGGCCGATATAGCTGCCGTATATACTATAAGGTCATATTCGGGCTTAATATTTTCGGCTTTTTGACCGATATAAACGGTTATGCCTTTTTTTTCAAGCCTATCAGTCAGTTCCGATGACTTCATATCGCTGCCGGAAACGGTCTTACCCTCATTTATAAGCAATTCCGCAAGGCTTGACATACTGATACCGCCGATGCCGATAAAATGTATTGTCTTAAAATCTGAAATATCCATAAAATTACCCCTTTTTATTATTTGGATCATCTATAATATATAGTATAACATAACCGACCGAATTTCAAACATTTTTTTATTTATTTTTTATTTTATTATATATGGGGCTTTGCCCCATACCCTACAAGCCTTTTGTAAAAGGCTTGACCCAAAACTTTATAACGGGGCTTTGCCCATACCCTACAAGCCTTTTGTAAAAGGCTTGACCCAAAACTTTATAGCGGGGCTTTGCCCCGTACTACACAAATCCTTTGCAAAAGGTTTGACCCAAAACTTTATAATAAGGCTTTGTCCGTACTGTTTCAACTTTATAAAAAATACAAAAGGCTGTCACAAACAGCAAAACACTGTTTGCAGCAGCCTGTATTTATCAGCCGGTTATTGTAACAACATATGTATAATTCATACCGCCCGTTGTGCTTTCAGCCGAAAGGATACTTGTACCCTTGCTGTCGGGTGAAGATATATATTGATTATCCTTTATGCCCACCGCCGAATCCGTACCGGAAGCAACCGTAAACACATAATTGCTTGCGGAATCGCCAAGATAGTTGCCAAGGTTTGTAAGTGTATTTTTTCTTACCTTTATATTCTTTGCAACGTAATTATCGGCAACCGTGATATAAAAATCATATACCGATGTTTTTTCGATAGCTTTAAGATGAACGATACCTGTTTTAAGACCCGTTATCTTGCCGCCTGTGAAAGATATTATACCTTTATCGGAATAATGCCAGTTATAATTTGAATATTTTTTACCGTTTTCAAGAAGGTTTGTGATATTTATACTGTCCTTAACGCCCATGGATATATGACGTTCGGTATGGTTGATAACCTCGCCTCTTGAATTTTTATTATCTTTTTCTTTTTCGTTTTCTATATTCTGATAACCGGTAAAGTTTTTCAGAACGCTTACTTTAAATAAATATGTCGTGCCTGCACCTGTACCCTTTACAACAGCTACACCTTCTTTTATACCTTTAACGCTGTTGTTGCTGACTGTTGCAACGGCAGGAGCATTTGTTGTCCATTTGGTAACGCTTGCACCCTCTTTAAGATAATTGCTCAGGCTCTTTGTTTCACCGACACCGATAGTCAGATTTACGGATACCGTCTTTGTGGCAGCCGCAACAGACAGGCAACTTCCTACGGCAATAACAAGAGCAAGAATCAATGAAAGAATTTTTTTGTTCATTATTTATCCTCCTCCTTATTAAAATGAACATTTACCATATATAATTATTTTAGCATATTCCGACTGTAAAGTCCAGTATATTATTCCCGAATTTACAAATTTGTTACATTATACTATTGCAAACCTTGTCAAGAAAAAAATTTTAAAATCGGCTTCAAAATTCAACAAAATTTTAAGATGTGCTTATTCAGCAGATTTCAAATATTGTGGATATAATTTTTAAATTTATAAAAAATGTGGATAACTTTTTTCTTTTTTTGTGGATAAAGTGAATAACTTTGTGATTATCCTATTTCACAATGTTTTAGAGTGTGGATTTGTGGATATTTTTTGTGGATAAATTCACAATAAAATAAATATCGAAAATTCAAAGGACAGAATCGAAAAAAATCGAAAAAAAATTTTGGTGTTTTTTTACAAAAATATTTCAAAACCATTTTTGTTATATTTCACGAAACAGAAAAAATATATTTATATCCATTTATAAACTTATTTTTAATATTTTTGTAATAAAATAACCTTATATTATATGATATAATTAAAAAAGATTTACGAAAAATAATAAAGGGGTCAAATTATGAAAATAAAAAAACTTGCCTGCGTTTCCGCTGTTATAGCGGCATTTGCGCTGAATATCTTCTGCACGGAAACTATGGCTTATGTAAAAAATACTCCCACAGCAACCTCGGAGAAAAAAACCGATAAAAAAACAACCGAAACCACAGAAACTACTACCGAAACTACAACGGTAAAAAAAGGGCAGACAGGTTCTTCAAAGTCAAAAAGCAGCAGAATTTCTTCAAAGACCACCACTACCGAAACCACAACGGAAACTACAACGGAAACCACTACCGAAACCACAACGGAAATAACCACTTCCGTTCCCGTAGATGCGCTCGGTATGCCGCTTACAGGCGATGACCTTACTGTTTACAACATTATTTCGGACACACCGAAAACGGCAAATACCGAACCTTATACCGCCCAATGGCGGGAAAACACCGTTGAAAACAACGATTATATTCTTAAACAGCGTGATATAGTGTTCGGTAACGGCGATCACTTTTATATGCACCGTTATACTTTCAAAAAGAACGATCCCAACAACCTTGTAATGGGATTGAGCATACCGGGCAGCAAGATCGAAATAAGATATGTAGATTCAAACGATCAATGGTATATGTCCTCAAACGTACAAAACACGGCATATGAAACCATGTTTATAGATACCGATAAAGAATCTCTTATAATAAGCGTGCCTGCCGTATATATGAACGATACGACGGCAAATACGCTTGTACGAGTACCCGAACAGGAAAAAAAAGTCGTTATAACCAAAGAGGAAAACAGTTACAGACTTAACTACGAATTTCCGCGTAATACAAGCGTTATGGGCGAAATATGGGTGCTGCGTTCGCAAAACAGACTTGCCGACTGGACAAAGCCGAGCATTTCAAAGTACTAAAACAAGATTTGAGTAAGGAAAGAAGATTTTGCTGGGACGGATATTATTTTCCCATACCTGCAACTTACAAACCATATTCCGAAAATATGCTCTACCGTCAGCCTTCCGATTATGCAGGCGCGTCGTTTGTAAAAAATGCAAGCTTTGCCGCCGCTAAAGAACTTGGCTATATATTGACAAGAACATGTATGCTAAACCAGAACGCTCAGGGTTATTGGCAGACAGGTCCTCAGTCGGAATGGCTCATAACGGATTTTGCAATAGACGCAGGCTTTTACGACACCCGTTTCAATACGGATTTTGCCGAAAATCTGCTTAATGCATATAAAGTTTATAATAATGAAGAATTTTTGAACGCCCTTATCAAATACTGCGAATTTTTTAAAACGCACGCTCAAAATCACAGCTATACAACAAAAAGCGGCGGTTTGCTGGTGGAAGATTACGGGCATGAAAAGGCTCACACAAAAACACATGTTTCGCTTAATCATCAGCTTGCGGAATTGAATCTGCTTTATAATATGTACGAGCTTACAAAACATGAGCCTTATAAAGAGCTTGCCGACAAAATGCTGCTTGCCGTTGAGGACACAAGGGATCAATGGGTATTGCCAAGCAACGACCTTAATTATGCCCTTTTCTATACGGGAACTTATAACACAATGGTAGATTATCCCTACCTCACTTATAACGACCTTTATACTACAAAGCATTTACTGAACATATATTTTAATAAAACGTCCGAAACAATACAATATTTAATGGACAGTAAAATGAAATATATGAAAGAAAAGGGAATAACCGGTTATTATCAATAATATCGGCTTAGTTTTTAAACTCACAATTTTAGGTAAAGTCAAATACTTTGGCTTTACCTATACATATTATAAGAATTTATTCAAAAGAAAAATTTATTTCCGACCCGAAGGGATGGCAGATGTAGCGTTTAGGAGAATTTTGCGAAGCAAAAACTCCGTAGCGGAAGAATTTTCGGAACGAAAATTCACATCTGCCAAGGAAATACAAAATTTTTCTTTCCTTGGCTTGATTCTTATGATACATATTATAAGAATTTATTCAAAAGAAAAAATTTATTTGTGGTCGCCGTTAGGCGACGGAATTTGCAGCGTTTAGGAGAATTTTGCGTAGCAAAAACTCCGTAGCGGAAGAATTTTTTATTTATAAAAAATTCGCAAATTCCGAACAAATATAAAATTTTTTCTA
>CANRCU010000156.1 GCA_947629215.1 uncultured Clostridia bacterium | reverse complement strand
GTACGAGAAAATATTAAATGATATGGAAAACACCAAAAGAATGAGACATGATTTACGCCAACATTATATTTATCTAAATGATCGTCTGGAAAAAGGAGAATTTGAGCAGGCTAAAGAATATCTCTTTGCATCGGTCGAAAGCGAGTTACAGCACGAAACGGCTGTACTCATAAGGGAAATGGAAACAAAAGCCCGATCGGAAGCCGACAAAAAGGCAAAAGAGATCATCGCGGGCGCAATACAGCGCTGCGCTGCCGACCATGTTGCCGAAACGACTGTCAGTGTCGTTGCATTGCCAAATGACGAGATGAAGGGCAGAATAATAGGCCGTGAGGGTCGAAATATCCGCACACTTGAGTCATTGACGGGTATTGAGCTTATTATCGACGATACGCCCGAGGCGGTCATATTATCGGGATTCGATGCCATGAAGCGTGAAATTGCAAGAATAGCGCTTGAAAAACTTATAATCGACGGTAGGGTGCATCCTGCACGTATTGAAGAAATGGTTGAAAAGGCGCGGAAAGAAGTTGAAAACTCGATCAAAGAAGAAGGCGAGGCAGCTACTTTTGAAACGGGTGTACATAACCTTCACCCTGAGCTTGTGCGGCTGCTCGGTAAACTGAAATTCAGAACAAGCTATGGACAGAATGTACTGAAACATTCAATTGAAGTATCGCATCTGTGCGGCATTATGGCTGCGGAATTGGGTGCGGATATAACACTTGCCAAGCGTGCGGGGCTTTTGCACGATATAGGCAAGGCAATAGACCACGATCAGGAAGGCTCGCATATAGAGTTAGGGGCAAATCTTTGCCGCAAGTATCGTGAAAGCCCAACAATAATAAATGCGGTCGAGGCGCATCACGGTGATGTTGAACCGCAGAGTATAGTTGCTGTGCTGGTGCAGGCTGCGGACGCTATTTCAGCCGCAAGACCCGGTGCCAGACGTGAAACACTTGAATCCTATATCAAGCGTCTGCAATCGCTTGAGGAAATTGCGGATTCGTTCAAAGGCGTTGAAAAATCGTTCGCAATTCAGGCAGGTCGTGAATTGCGGGTTATGATAATCCCGGAGATGGTAAGCGATGACCGCCTTACAATAATGGCTCACGACATCTCCAAAAAAATAGAAAACGAGCTTGAATATCCCGGTCAAATCAAGGTAAACCTTATACGGGAAACAAGAGCAGTGGATTATGCGAAATAAATTTTTTATTATTTAATTGGGGTTCTGCCCCAAACCCCGCAAGCCTTTTGTAAAAGGCTTGGCGAAAACTTTTATTTAACCCCTAAAGGTGCCCTTTAGGGGTTGTTTTATACGATTGGATTTTTATTTTATCAACACACTTTTCAAACACTACAAATAAATTAACTCTACTGCAAACACGCAAATGTTTCTCCGTGAGGCTGTTTTTTATTTATCTAAATGGGGCGCTGCCCCATACCCCTGCCCGCTTTTTTCTGAAGGCTAAGCAAAAAATTTTACTTTTCGTAAACGAAAAGCAATTTTTCGCTTAGGAAAAAGCGGGACGCAACGGAGATCATTTGCGGGGCTTGCCTTTTAGAATATTACTTTGACTGTCCACTATAAAGTTTTAGGTCAAGCCTTTTTCAAAAGGCTTGCGGGGTATGGGGCAGCGCCTCGTCTAATAAAATTTTTCAGCTATATCTAAGATACCGCATATCGGTAAATTCATGTTCCGGTGTTTTCCGAAAAAATATTTTATCATGAAATGCCGTATAGCCGGCATTGACGAAATTATAAATTATCAAATCATAATACCAAATTCCCGTATCGCTATATGTTCCGCGTTGATTAAAAATAATTCGTCCGTACTCATTCGGGTTGAGGATTATTTTTGTTTTGTAAGACCCGAGTTCCTTTTTCCTGCAATATTTGATTTTGAAAACAGGATCTTCTTTTGCAACGGCAATTCTGCCTGAAAACACCGCACTAACAGGTCCGTCTTTATCAAAACATTCGTTCCCGAACGATTTCAAGTCGTTACGACAACAATTTATTTTCTCGACCGTCTGATAAAGATACACATTTGAAAAAATGATCTCATTCTCCGGCGGCTTTACATCCGGTAATTTCCAAAACTTTATTGACCTTCTTTGATTGGCATAATTTGCATATCGAACGTCTTTTTCATATCGCAAAGTGATACATTGCACAAACAGCATATCAGAATACTCCCTTATTTATCAAACCCTGTGTTACGCATATTTTCTATATATCAATATTATAACTGCCCCTTTGAAAATGTCAATAGCCTTTATGCTCCATATAAAAACGCCCCTAAAGGGTAGCTTTAGGGGGGGGTAAACAAAAGTTTTCGGTCAAGTCTTTTCAAAGGGGGCGACGCCCCAATAAAAATCACTTAAAATATCTGTTCAGCAAACCAAGGAATGCGCAGCCGTGTCTTGCCTCGTCTTTAGCCATTTCATGCACGGTGTCGTGTATAGCGTCAAGATTAAGCGCCTTGGCTCTTTTTGCAAGGTCAAATTTACCTGCCGTTGCGCCGTTTTCGGCATCAACACGCATCTGAAGGTTTTTCTTTGTTGAGTTTGTAACAACTTCGCCCAAAATTTCGGCAAATTTAGCCGCATGCTCAGCTTCTTCAAAAGCTATGCGCTTGTAAGCCTCCGCAACCTCGGGATAGCCCTCGCGGTCTGCCTGACGGCTCATTGCAAGGTACATACCGACTTCTGAACATTCGCCGTTGAAGTTATTTCTGAGATCGTTTATAATATCTTCGGGAAGTCCTTCAACAATGCCTATTCTGTGTTCGTCAGCCCATGTAAGCTCGCCTTTTTGTTCCTCAAACTTGGAAGCGGGCGCGCCGCACTGTGGACATTTTTCGGGCGGACAATCGCCCTCGTGAACATAACCGCAGATAATACATACAAATTTTTTCATATCCAATACCTCCTAATAAAATTTATTGTGTATATTATAATACACAAGACTAAAAATGTCAATATCATTCACAAATTTTATAATTTTTTTTATGATTCGACAATTTTTTTATAATATTTTCACTTATTCAAAAACAAATGTTTGATTTTTTTTGGTTATGTGGTATAATATATATCAGAGAATATCGGTCAGTCAAAAAACCAAAGAGAAGGGGGCATGAAAATGCTTACAACAATAAAAATGAACGAACTTAAACAGATAGTGGACGCCTCGTTCGGCGATCCTCACAGAATACTCGGTATGCATGAGATAAAGCTTGGCGATAACGACGGCATGGTCGTGCGCGCGTTCATACCGCAGGCAGAGTCGATAACCGTTGTGGACGACGCTTTTTCTTCACGCCGCTACGAAATGGAGAAAATTCATGACGACGGTTTTTTTGAGGTGGTCATCCCCGACCGCCAGAAGTGGTTCAGATATAAATTTGATATAAAAGGCGTAAGCGGCGACTCGTGGGAAACCTATGATGCCTATTCGTTCATGCCCACCATAGACGACGAGGACATTTACCTTTTCAATCAGGGTACGCATTATCAAATATACGAAAAATTAGGCGCAAATCCCAAAGTTATAGACGGTATCGCAGGCGTTGCCTTTGGCGTATGGGCGCCCAACGCAAGGCGTGTCAGCGTTATAGGCGAGTTTAATTCATGGGACGGCAGGCGCAACACCATGCGTCTTTTGCAGAACTCCGGCATATGGGAGATATTTATACCCGGTCTGCAAAACGGTGATAATTACAAGTTTGAAATAAAGTCGTCCACGGGCGCTATCATACAAAAACAAGACCCCTACGGTAAGTTTGCCGAATTAAGACCGAGTACATCTTCGCTTATTTTCGATATAAATTCTTATAAATGGAACGATAAGGACTGGTATGAGAGCCTTGCAACCAGGGATAAATTCGATGCCCCGATGAATATTTACGAAATGCACCTCGGTTCGTGGAAACGCTCCGACGACGAGGAAAACAGTTTCCTCACCTATACCGAGCTTGCGGACGAGCTTATACCGTATATAAAAGAAATGGGTTACACGCATATTGAGCTGCTGCCCGTTGAGGAACATCCCTACGACGGTTCGTGGGGCTATCAGGTGACGGGGTATTATGCCCCGACAAGCCGCTACGGAACGCCCGAAGAATTTATGCGTTTTGTGGACAGATGCCACGAGGCAGGCATAGGCGTATTTTTGGATTGGGTACCCGCTCATTTCCCGAAAGACGCGCACGGGCTTGCGTATTTTGACGGTTCGGCGCTTTACGAGCATGAGGATCCCCGTCAGGGCGAACACGCCGAATGGGGTACGCATATCTTTAACTTCGGCAGGAACGAAGTCAAGAACTTCCTTATAGCAAATGCGCTTTATTGGGTCGAAAAATTTCATATAGACGGTCTGCGTGTGGACGCCGTTTCCTCAATGCTTTATCTCAATTATGCAAAAGCCGACGGTCAATGGGTCCCGAACCAATACGGCGGTACGGAAAATCTTGACGCGATAGAGTTTTTGAAACACCTTAATTCGATAATGATAAAGAGAAATCCCTATGCGCATATGATAGCCGAGGAATCCACATCATGGCCGTTTATAACAAGGGCGACCGAGGACGGCGGTCTCGGGTTCACAATGAAGTGGAACATGGGCTGGATGAACGATTTTCTGGAATATATGGGCAAAGACCCCATTTACAGGAAATATCACCATAATAATCTTACCTTTGGTATGGTATATGCTTATACGGAAAAGTTCATACTTGTATTAAGCCATGACGAGGTCGTACACGGTAAAAAATCCATGCTGGATAAAATGCCCGGCGACCTGTGGCAGAAATTTGCGAATCTGCGCGCGGCTTATGGCTTTATGTTCGGTTTCCCCGGCAAAAAACTGCTGTTTATGGGCGGCGAGTTCGGTCAGTTCATAGAATGGAACGAAAAACGCCCGCTTGACTGGTTCCTTTTGGAATATCAGCATCATCAGACCATGCTTGACTATGTAAAACGGCTCAACCATGTTTATCTGGAAAACGAAGCGCTCTGGGTCAAAGACAACGGCAGCGACGGCTTTGAGTGGATAGACGCAAACGACGGCGACAGAAGTACTTACACCTTTATCAGAAAGGGCAGGGAAAAGAAAGACACCCTTGTTGTTATATGCAATTTCACGCCAAATGCCTATGAAGAGTTTAAAATGGGTATGCCTTTTGAGGGCGTATGGCACGAAATTTTAAATTCGGACGCTCCGGAGTTCGGCGGCAGCGGAGTCATAAACACTCAGCCGCTTTACACCGCAAAGAGCGAATCTCACGGCAGGGAAAACAGCATTACGCTGAGAATGCCGCCTTTGGGTGTTGTTATACTTAAAAGCGAGGGCTGAGCCGAAAATTTCGCAAAATCTTTCAATTAAGTGAAGGTATGTTATGAGCAGGTTTATCGAAAAAACAAAACGTTTCTGGATATTTTTCATTGAGTTGGTGATGTGCGGCTTTTTTGGCTGGCTATACGAGATAATCGCGGGTTTTGTGGTGAACGGACGGCTTGAGAACCGCGGTTTTCTGCATCTGCCTGTGTGCCTGATATACGGGGTGTTCTCGCTGACGGTCGCAAAGATATTCAAGCGTGAAAAACATAAACCTACGCCCGTGTTTTTTGGGAGTATGGCGGTAGTGACCGTTATGGAATATATCAGCTCGGTAATTATCGAGGCTGTGCTCGGCAAACGGCTTTGGGATTATTCAAGGTGGATATTCAATTTTCAGGGGCGTGTGTCGCTTATAAGCTCGGTCATATTCGGG
>CANRCU010000155.1 GCA_947629215.1 uncultured Clostridia bacterium | reverse complement strand
CAATGCGACTGCAAGCGCCAAGGATGTTAAAGACTTTTTCAGGTCATGCAATTTGTGTGTACTTTGTTTCATAACCGTTAAAATCCCCCTTTTTTTATATTTTTTACATTTGTCTTGTAATAAAACCCCCATAATTCCAAATCGACCCGGCATATGCAAGGTCAATAACAATTATGAACATTCTGTGACATTATTGAAAAAGCAGCCTATGACTTCTGCTTTATCCCATGCTTAGATTATACCACCTTTGAAAAATTATATCAAGATTAAAATTTTTTAAGAACCGTAATAATTTCTTAAGAAATTTTGTATAATTTTAACAATCTGTTAATTTTTTAAACAGGATTTTATATTTTAATGGTTATTTTCCACAAATCGATGCAAGAAAGATTAGAACATTAATCTTTTATCACTTGCAGACAGAAACTTTTACTGAGATTTTTCTGATTTTTTTATTTTTCATACCCTTCAATACATTTACAACATATTTTTTCGGTACTTCGACAAGTGTATATGAATCATGCACTTCAACCGAACCTATATCATTGCCGCTTATGCCGCATTCTCCGGCTATTGCACCGATAACATCCCTTATCCTGATACCGTTGCCGCTGCCTGCATCTATATGGATAACGCCTATCTTGTCACCGCTTTTACCGGTATCAAATTCATCTATATCGGGATCGTAAAGCCGCATTTTCAACAAAGCGGCAGCAAGCAGTTTTACATTTCCGCCTTTGTTTTCAAAATCCTCCGCAATTTTTATATATCTATCCATGCCGCCGGCTTTGATAAAAGCGCTTGCCTCTTTCAGAAGCCTGTTTGCTTTTTCGTTTGAAATATCGGTGAATGACGGCAGCGCTGTCAAAGCTATATTTTTTTTGATGTATGCGGAAATTTCTTTGATTTTTTCCTTTTCTTTGCCCGAAACAAAACTATATGCAATACCGCTTTTCCCTGCCCTACCCGTGCGTCCGATCCTGTGAATGTAAAACTCGGTTTCCGTCGGTATATCATAATTTATCACAACTTCGACATTTTCTATATCAAGCCCACGTGCGGCTATATCCGTTGCAACAAGTATATTTATACTCCCATTTCTGAACATTCGCATAACATTATCCCTTTGAGATTGATCCATATCACCGTGAATACCGCCTGTCTTATATCCTCTCGTCCCAAGAAATTCCGTCAGTGCATCCACACGTCGCTTGGTATTGCAAAATACCATTGCAAGCTTAGGTTCGTAAAAATCTATAAGGCGGCAAACAGCCTCGTTTTTAGTCCTTTCTTTTATTTCAACATAATATTGCTTTATGTCGGGCAAAGCCGCTCTGCTTTCGCTTTCGGCTTTTATATGTATCGGATCGTTCTGATATTTATGCACAATATCCATAATAGGGCGTGGCATCGTTGCGGAAAACAAAAGCATACGATGTTCTTTTGGTATTTTCGCAAGGATTTTCTCAATATCTTCCCTAAAACCCATATTCAACATTTCGTCTGCCTCGTCAAGAACGACATAATGTACATTCTGCATTTTTAAAGTATGCCTTTTTATATGATCCAAAATCCTGCCCGGAGTGCCAACGACTATCTGTATACCCTTTCTCAAAGCAGATATTTGTTTCATTATGGGCTGACCGCCATATATCGGCAAAACTTTTATATCATCCGTATATTTCAAAAGTTTTCTCATAACACCGCAGATCTGTAAAGCAAGCTCTCTTGTCGGAGCAAGAATAACGGCTTGCAGACTGCCATCATCGGGGTTGATATTTTCTATACACGGCAAGGCGAAAGCAAGCGTTTTGCCCGACCCCGTCTTTGCCTGCCCCGAAACATCACGTCCCGATAAGATAGTATCTATTGTTTTAGCCTGTATCGGCGTCATTTCTTCAAGACCCATATCCGCCACCGCACGTTTTAACGACGATAAAATATCCAATTCTTCAAATTTCATTTTTTATCCCCTTTTGTGATCTGTCATCGCCTTCAGTTCCTGACCGAAATCCATTATATAACGGTCTGCCGCTGCTTTTATCTCCGTTGCCGAATGTCTGTTCCTTTCGTCATACACCCCGACTACGGTCATTCCCGCTTTTTTGGCGCTTTTCACACCTTGCAGTATATCTTCGTACACGGTACATCTTTTCGTTTCTATATTCATAAGCTCGGCACACCTGATATATATATCGGGATTTTCCTTATTGGGCAGTTTCAATGTTCCGTCCGCAAATGCATCAAAACATTCGGTTATAGCATATTTTTTCAAAACAGGCAAATAAAATTCGGGGTTTGAGGCTGTGGCAAGCCCGACTTTGTGTCCCTTTCTTTTCAAAAATCTTATGTAATCCACAACGTTTTCTTTTAATGCAACATTTTTTTCGTATTCATGCACAGCAGCATTATGCCATTCTTTCATTATCTCCTCTACACTTTCTTCTATATTGTATGTGGCTTTTGTAAATACCGCGCCCTCATAAAAGCTCATCGTGCTGATTTTTTCGGCATAATCCGACGGTATCTCCATACCTCTGCAAGCAAAGAAATCTCTGTCGACTTTTACCCACAGATAGGACGAATCGGCAATCGTACCGTCAAAATCAAATATGTAACCGCATTTTTTAGTTTTTTCTTTTTCCCTGAACTCTTTAAAAAATTTTTTCATAAGCTCCGAACATTCCTTCTCCATAAAACCCGACGTTATTTCCGCTTTGTGGTTAAAGCGGCTGTCGTTAAGCATATTGTATACGGAACCGACACAGCCTGCTTTCTTATTTGCAGCGCCATACACTACCCTTGGTATTCTTGCCTGAAGTATTGCGCCCGCGCACATCGGGCAAGGTTCGACCGTTACATATAGTGTGCATTTTTCAAGGCGCCAATCCCCCACTTTGTCACACGCCTTATTTATGGCTATCACTTCCGCATGAGCAAGAGCATTGTTTTGACTTATCCTCATATTGCAGCCTTCACCTATAACTTCGCCGTTATGTTCTATAACGCATCCTATCGGCACTTCGCCCATGTCGTATGCCTGCTTTGCCTGTTTCAGCGCCAGTTTCATATAATACTCATGTTCCATTTTATTCTCCCTATACAATTTGTACAATTTTCTCTATTTCAATTTTTTTATTCTTCACAACAAGTTTATATTGCATAAATCCCTAAAAAGTGTTATAATTATTACATAATATTTTTAATAAATTATAAAAATCAGGAGGCGTTATTTATGGCAAATTTTACATTTAACAAAAAAGGCGGTTATGAGCCTGACGAGGTCAATAGTTACATATCTAACCTTGAACAGCAGATCCAACTGTATGAGGACAAGTCATCCGCCATCAACCGAGCCATAATTAGTGCGCAAAGCGCAGCTGACAACATGATAAAAGCATCTACAGAAGATGCAAAAAAACTTGTTGACAACGCAAAAGCAGAAGCCGAGCAGATCATTGCCGATGCAAAAGCCGAGGCCGAGAATCTTACCGCTGAAAGCAAGACTGTTCATGCCAAAGCTGTTGCCGAAGCTGAAGAAGAAAAAGCAAGGATCCTTGAGGAAGCAAATAATCTTGCTGCATCTCTTCGCAAAAGCGCAAATAAGGAGTTTGTCAGCATCAAAACAAATATATCACAGCAAAAGAATTTAATCAATAGCTTTTCAAGTGATTATAATGCATTTTTTGAAAAAATTTTCAACTCAGGTATTGTGGAAGAATACAATGCACTTAAAGAAAAGTACATCGGTGATGAACAAAAACTCAATATCAGCGAGCTTAATACCAACCTTGACAGAGTTAAAGTTCTTGCCGACAAACTTATGAACCCCGACGAAACATCGTCTACGGCTTCGACCGTTCCTATCTCTATTTTCGACAAGTTGTCACCTGCCGAAAACAAATTTGAAAAGCCTGAGATAAAAGCCGAAACAAAGCCGGAAGAATCTAAGACCGAAGAAAAGCCAAGCGCAGACAGCGCGCCTGCCGAGGATACGGAAAAACCGTCAATTGATATACCCGAGATCAAACCTGCCGAAGAAAAAGCTCCCGAGCCGACAGCAGAGGCAGCACCCGTTGAGGAAAAATCAGAAGCTAAAGCTGAAACAGCTGTTGCTGCCGAGCCTGTAAGCGTTCCGAAAGAACCTGCTGCATCGGCAGATCCGTCAAATATTCTCAGCCGTATAAAGGGTTTGAATAGCGACCAGCCCGCTCCTACCGAAGCTGCCGCACCCAAAAGCAGTGCTTCCGATATACTCAGCCGTGTTAAAGGTCTGAACAACGGTTCCGAACAGTCGACACCTAATACGGCTTCAACACCGAGCAACGGTGCTTCCGATATACTCAGCCGTGTACGCGGTCTGAATAATAATACCGAACCATCGGCTCAACCAAGCGCAGCTTCCGCACCTACAGGCGGTGCTTCCGATATACTCAGCCGTGTACGCGGTCTGAACAATTCCGGTTCGACTTCAGGCAGCGAATCGGGGGCTGCTTCGGGCAGCGACATTTTAAGCCGTGTTAAAGCGGGTTTCAGCAATGACAGTGCAGAGCAGCCTGCGTCAGACATTGCCATAAAATCAGGTCTTGGCTCCGGCAAAGAAACAGCCGGTATACCTGCTCCAAAGAGTTATACTGAACCTTCCAAGAAACTTTCTCCGAGCAGTTTCGCACCGACCACAGAAGAGCAGCCCCGTAAACCCGGTATCTATCGTGTACCTGTCAACAGTGACTCCAATAACTGATAATCAAGTATGAGGGAGAAGTCAAGGATATTCGTACATAGCGTATGCGAAATACGAATATCTTTGACAAGACCTCAATATAAATTTTACAGAAATAAAAAAACATAAAGGGTATAGGCACAAATGTATTTATCAACAAACCGGATGTTTGTCTTAATTACGGCTTACACAGGATAAAAATTAAAGAATACATATGAACTTTAAGAGAATAAACGTTGGCTATTGCTAATTTTATCATTTCAGGAGCGATATACCTATTATGTTGAACTTTATTCTCATAAAAAGTGGCGTAGACCGAACCTACGCCACTTTTTAAGCTTTTGTCGATTGTAAAAACCACACTATTTGCAAAACCCGCAATTCTATGTGGCTTTTACTTGTTTGTTACTATAATATAATATCTTCATCCCTATATTTTTATTTAAATAAAGTTTTGAATCTTTTCATTGCCTCTAAAGTGTTTTCTTTGTTGTTAAATGCCGTCAGGCGGAAGAATCTGCTGCCGTTTTTGCCGAAACCTGCGCCCGGAGTACCGACAACGCCTATCTTTTTAAGCATCATATCAAAGAAATCCCAGCTTTCCATACCAAACGGACACTCAAACCAAATATACGGTGAATTGACGCCGCCGTAATATTTAACGCCGACTTCATCCATTGTATCTGCAATTATTTTTGCATTTACTTTATAGTGGTTTATCATCTCTTTTGCTTCTTTCATGCCTTCAACGCTGAATACAGTCGCAGCTGCACGCTGTACGATATAGGGAACACCGTTGAATTTAGTGGTCTGTCGTCTGTTCCACATTTTGTTAAGGCTCATTTCAACGCCGTTTGAAGCCTTTGCCGTAATAGTCTTAGGCACAACGGTATAACCGCAGCGAGTACCCGTAAAACCTGCCGTTTTGGAGAGAGAACAAAATTCTATTGCGCATTTTTTTGCGCCCTCTACAGCGTAGATACTTCTTGGTAAACTTTCGTCCTCTATAAAACATTCGTAAGCCGAGTCAAAGAGTATGATAGCATCGTTTTCAAGCGCATAATCCACCCATTCTTTGAGCTGAGCTTTG
>CANRCU010000154.1 GCA_947629215.1 uncultured Clostridia bacterium | reverse complement strand
AGAATAACCCAATTCATCGTCAAGCTCGCCATCTAAGGCACCTTCAAGTATGATGGACATCATATCACGCATAATTGTGTTTACATCAGACCCGTCTTTAACAGGATTTTCCTTTAAATATCCTGTCATCATTTCTCTTAATGCCTGCTTTTCGGGTGTTTCGTTTCTTGTTCTTTTGTAACTTTTTTTCATAAATAAAAACCTCCAAACTGATTATTTTTATTATACACCAGTTTAGAGGTTTACACAATCTTTGTTATTGACCCGATATGGACAATTATTACAAATTGTAAATTTATCCTATTTTTTATATACAAGATAATAATTTTTTGGTATGAATACAAGATTTATTATCATTGAAACTGTCAAATTTGCCATACGGTGTGGTCATCTGTTTATGTTGAACTTTTAAAATAATATCAACAAATTGATTTACAAGAAATTTTGTACCGCATTATACCTTCACTTTAAATTTTTCTGACTTTTCTTTTAAATTTATATTACTTTTAAGTAAAATATCATATTCCTTACTGCAGTTTCTGTAAGTAGATACTGTTGTACTACTTATAGTACAAAACAGTTAAAGTTGAAATTCTGCTTTAATCAGTCCTATAGTATTAAGTTTCGAAGTTTTCATTGCAAAACCCTAATTTTTATTTAAGGCAGATTATTACATTTACATATTAAATTGTGATATATCTAAAAAAGTTATGGATATTTTAGGCAAAACAAGCCGAAGAAGGACATACAAATGAAAGATATATACATAAAAAAGTCGCAGAATCCTGTAGTCTGCGATTAACTAATTTATTTCAAATATTATATCACAAAGATATAAAACTGTAAATATTACACTTATCAAAAATGTTTCATTTGTATAAAACGAACAATTTTGTTTCATTGATTTTGTTTGTTATGTTTATAATATAATCTTTTATAAGGCAGTAATTTTTTATTGCCGTCAAATAAACCGTCAAAGGAGGTCATTATAATGTCAAAAAGAGGTATGAATATTTACAAAAGAAAGGATGGCAGGTGGGAAGGCAGATATATTAAAAGCAATATAAACGGTAAAAAGCAATACGGTTATATTTATGCAAAAACATACAGCGAAGTTAAGGAAAAGTTGATAAATAAAATAAATCAGTCGGCTATGACCACGGACAAGAAAACCGAAAAAATTTTGTTTAAAGAATCAGCCGAAAGTTGGCTGATGAGTATAAGAAACAACTTAAAGGAAACAAGCGTTATAAAATATGAAAATATTCTCATTAAACACATTTATCCTGTATTTTCTAACAGAGAAATTGAAGATGTTACGGATACAGAAATTGAGGTGTTTTTGAACGGCTTATTGATAAAAAATTCATCGGGTGACAGGAATCTTGCGCCTGCTACTGTATCAACGGTGCTTACGGTATTTAAGGGTATATTTAGGTATACTTCAAAAAATAAGGGCATAAAACTTCCTGACCTTACGGGAATATATATTAAATCTGCGCCTGTTATTGTAAAATCCCTTGAAATTCACGAACAATCCAAGTTAAATACTTATTTATGCAGCAATATTTCTCTTAAAAATATAGGTATTCTTTTGTGTATGTATACGGGAATGAGGATAGGCGAAGTCTGTGCATTAAAATGGGAAAATATACACCTTGACAAGCGGTATATCTCAATAGAAAGTACGGTGCAGAGAATAAGGCATCGCAACGCATCGGATCATAAAACTAAAATTATAATTACGGATCCCAAAAGTTTGTCCTCAATAAGAGATATACCTATCCCGGATATTATATATGATATTTTGTCCGAAATAAAGCAAAATAAAGATGTTTATCTGTTAAGCGGAAAAGCTGATAAGATACCGGAGCCACGGGCTTTGCAGAACCATTTCAAAACCGTTCTGAAACATTGTGATATAAATGATATAAACTTTCATATTTTAAGGCATACATTTGCCACCAGATGTATCGAAGCGGGAGTTGATGCAAAAAGTCTTAGTGAAATACTCGGTCATGCTTGCGTCAATATTACTTTAAACAGATATGTACATCCTTCAATGGAAATTAAGCGGAAAAATATCAACTTATTTTCAAATTTCATAACCGTCAGGTAAACCGTCATAGATACAAAATATACTCGGTTCGAGCAATTTGTTGACCGGATGTCGCAGACTACAGGATTCTGCGACATCTATATTTGAAATATAGTTTGTATCAATTTTGTGCATTTTATACTATCGGCTTGAAATTTTTGTTGCAACCGATATTTGTTTGAATTATAATATTATTAGGATTATAATATTTGTTTGAGTTATAAAGGGGGATCTCGTTTATGAAAAAAACAAAAAGAATTGTAAGTGCGGTTTTATCCGCAATGCTTGTTTTAAGTACAGGCATTACGGGGTTTCCGAACAATACTTTTGAAAAAGTTGAAGCAAAAGACAATATAAGCACAATGAGCATAACGCCTGCCGCAAAGGGCAGCGGTTGGAAGCTGGACATAAATGCAGACGGTACATACACCATAACATTTAACGGTACATCTATACCCGAAAACTTTATTGAAACAGAGGCTATGGCTCCATACAAGGACAAGATAACCAAAGTTATAGTTGAGTCAAATGTAAGGTCTATAGGGGATTCTGCGTTTAAGGGCTGCGAATCTTTAAGGAGTGTATACTTTGAAGAAAACAGCGTTCTTAAGGAAACAGGCAATTCTGTATTTGAAGGTTGTACAAATTTGAAGGAAGCCAATCTTGAAAATCTCACTTCTCTTGAATACATAGGCACAGAAGATGCCGACGAGAGCAAAACATTTTACGGCACAGGTCTTGAAAATATCACAATACCCTCAACGGTAAAAGAAATAGGCGACGGGGCTTTTTCAAGTTCAAAACTGAAAAAAGTTGAATTTGAGGAAAACCATGTCCTTACAAAATTGGGAAAGAAAGACGGAGAAATTTTTGCATTCTGTACGGAACTTACAGATATAGACCTTACCAAAATAAGAACCGACAGTTTTTCCTTCGGAACGGATATGGGTGGATATTATCCGGGCTTTTACGGCTGTACGTCTCTTGTATCCGTAACTGTTCCCGGGAATATTTCGGGCAATCTGTCAAAAATGTTTTACGGCTGTACATCTCTTGAAAATGTAACATTTATGCCGAATAAAAACAATATAACAGGCATTACCGAGATAATACAAGGCACAAAGGTGGAAGAGTTGGATCTTACTCCCCTTAACATTACCGATATAAACGGTACAATAATGCGGGACTGCAAAAGTTTAAGTACTCTTAAGCTGCCGGGTACAATTAAAAATGTAAACACAGCGGATACTGTTGTAAATTGTCCCAACCTCAAAGAAATAATATGGGAGGAAAATACAAACGGTCCCAATTTTAGCGGCAGCGGAAATTTTTCGGGCAACCCTGCTCTTGAAAATTTCGGCTTTGATTCCCTGCCCAACATTACACAGATAACAAATAATATGTTCAAAGGCAATGTATCTTTAAAACAGGCTGTTATAGGCGGCAAGGTGACAACGGTAGGCAGTGAGGCTTTTTCGGGCTGTACGGGTCTTGAAAAAGTTATATATAAGGCAAATTCTCTTGATAGTGTATCGACAAACGCTTTCAATAACGCAGGCAGTTTTTCTTTATATATAACAAAAGACAACGGAATTTTTCCGTCGAATATAAATGTCGACTTTCTTGCTGCCGTGCATGGTCACATCAAGGATATAATTATTGATAACAATGTAAACTTTACTGTTGGTACAGAGGGAAATAATACTGGTCTGCCTGCACCCTTTACAAAAGGCGGACAGTATTGCACGGACATTAACGGCAGTATTTACAAGGTAAACGGCGATACGGCGGAACTTGTTTACGGTGCAAGAAATACAGACGACCTGACCATACCTGCAAATGTGACTTGCGGCGAAAAAACACTTAACGTCACCTCTGTAGGCAAAGATGCATTTAAAGGCAGTTCCGTAAAATCCCTCACATTTGCAAATACAGCACAAATAACAAATATAGACGACTATGCCTTTGCAAACGCTAAAAATCTTGAAAACATAAACGGTCAAAGTACGGCGGACGGTATAAAAAGTTTGTTTGGCGTTGGCGCCGACCTTGGCTCTAACCTGTTTTTAAACACTTCAATAGAGGGTAGAGATACTACAGAAAAGCCCTTTGAAAATGCAAAAGCAAACAATGACACAATAGGTAATGCCGATACGATAGGCGTCAATATGTCATTGGAAAAAGCAAATCAGATCGATGGTAGGACTGCAGAATATTATACGGGACAAAGCGCTGTAATCAGTGTTGCTTTATCCGATAATGTCAACGGTGTATACAGAATATATGTAAGAAAAGAAAACGATGGCATTGCGGAATTATCCGGTTATAAATTGAACCCTACGGATGATCCCAATATATGGTATTTCCAGATAGAAAAAAGAGAGTCCGGTGAAACAACTATTCCAAAACTTTCTCTGAGCTATCCCAATTATACCCAACCCGGAAGAAAAATGCAGGTATGGGGCGTTAAGATTTTGGATACCGTCGAAGGTAACTATGACGGAAAAGTCATAGAACCGGGTAATTATACACCGGAAGACGGTGTAACGGTCACCACAGAATATATAGAACCCACTTGGGTCACTCGTGAACAGTTATTCAATGTAACAAAAAGCATTGACGATGCCGATAAAAATATCATAGGATTTAATGCTGTTGACGATGATAAAATTGCGTTAAAAAATCTGCGTTATAAAATAAATTATTCTCCGGTCGGAGATACCATATCGGAAGCATACGGTAACGACTTTGTAAAATACGTTGATTTTTCTGATGAAATTACCTTGCCCGAAGGGCTTAAATGGCGCGATGATATAGATGCAAACAATACCGTTTTTGTATCGGATGAAAACTCAAGCTCTCTTTATACGGTCATAGGCGGCAAAAGGTATCTTATATGTACTATATCGGGCTTTAGCCAAAATAACGGTACAGTTACAAATATGAGTCTTGAAAAAAATGAAGATACCGGTAAATATATAATTCATTTCAGAGTTGCAAACACAAAAAGCGATGAAGAAATATCCAATATAAGCGGAGATATTCTTTTTGGTGATGAAGTCATATATGCAGATAACCTTAAGGAAAGTGCGAAGTTGACAATAACAAACAATATAAAAAGCGAGACCAACTATAACTTTGCAGAAAAAAAGGACTCCGAAGCCACAGCAGATGTAGATCTTAACTTGGGCAGTGCTGAAGTTAAATTTAATAAGGTAATGATAACTGAAACAAAGCCCCAATATATGGGTGAAGATGTAGAGTTTAAGCTGACCGTGGAAAACCCATCACCTTTTGAGTACAAAGACCTTGATAGATTGGAAGATACACTTTCAAGGGATACTAACCAACTGTTGTATATAAAGCCCGAAAATATGAAGGCGCTTTTTGACGGGCTTGACGGAGAATATCTTAAAATAGAAATAACCAACGCTGTAATAACTGAATCTGCAACGGGTAAGGTTACGGGACTTGACGGAACTACACAAGGCAATATCTCGGCAGTCAATACAAAGGCAGAACATAATAAATATGACAGTCTTGCCAAAAATGAGGATGAAAACAACAAAAAAATAACCATAAGCAAAAGCGCAGAAAATATTGTTGTTACCTCCGGTGAAAAAACTGTCACGGTAGGCGAAAGCGGCGATTGTAAAACTATTGCCGAAGCTCTTGATTCCCTTGCATATATAGTCACAATGAATGATAATTACAAACTCACATGGG
>CANRCU010000153.1 GCA_947629215.1 uncultured Clostridia bacterium | reverse complement strand
GCTGTAAGCCCCTCGTTTTGCACAAAAGAGCATAATAAACATATTATAAATGCTGCGGCAAAATTCATAAACAAAAAAATGCATATATCGGTAAATTTTTCTTTTTTGCAAAAAATCAGCCCCACTATGATTCCTGCGGTAAATACTATAATCATAATGCCCGGATTTTGATAAGGGCGTATGAGAGGACAGGCAGTGTAAGTATATTCTTTATAGCTCCAATCGGTATTTTCGTATAAATCGAGCGTTTTGTCTTTTTTTCCGTTTATATATACGTTTACAAGTCCCGAACCGATCTCGGAAACAAAGTTTATTCTTATCGTCCTGACATTTTCGGCAGGAATGTTTATACTGTTGGATTCTTCCGAGCTTTCGGACTGTAAAAGGTTGTGAATGGCGTTGTATTCCCAGTTTCCCTCTGTATTGACGGTCGAAAAATCGTATTTAACGTCATTTATCTCAATATCGGATATTCTTGTAAAGTTGCCGAGAGCGGAAGGGTTTTGCTCGTTTGTTGACTCAATGGTGAGAACAAGTTTGTCTTTATATATATTTTTGTATATCGGGTCATGAAAAACGGTAGAACCGATCATATAGATACACAAAAGACAAGTTCCCGAAACAACTGCAATAAGTATAGTTTTGATTTTTATCTCTTTTATATGAGCAATAATATCTGTTTTTTTGTTCAAAAATCTCTTTTTTGCAAATGAAGCGCCTACAAACAGAAACATTATTATAAGAACAACTAACGAAAACGTGCGCATATAATAATAGATATTGTTGTCGATCTTATATGTTGCGGGCATATCCGTCCACTGTGTGGCGGAATAAAGGTCTGTTTGTGCTGTATTGCGCGGAGAAATGACCTTGACTATACCGCTGCCTTCTTCCGATATGAAATTCAGAGTTACTGTCTTTGTTTGGGGCAGAGATATATCAAGTTCCGCCGGAGATGTCAAATCATATACATATAATAAATGATTGCTGCTGTCATATTCCCAGCCGTTTTGCAGATATACCGTCGAGAGAGGATAATCCCTTTCACTGTCGGTACCCTTATTTAAAATAATACGGTTTATCCTGACATTATTTGATAACGAGAGGTCATTTTTTTCGCCTGTGGCAATAATACATATTTTTGAATTATTTATAAAAATGTTGCTGAACACAAACAAAAGCGACATGAGTGCAGCAATGCATATTACCAATGCTGCTTTTGTATTGCGGTTTGTATTTGTTTTGTTGGTTTTTGTCATAAGTTCACCCTTATCGGTGATCATCACCGTTTGCTGCCGAACAGCATGTGTTTTATTTTTACCAATGTTCTTAAAAGCTTTGGCTTTCTTGCCAGAATATCAATAATATAAAGTTTGAAAAGCTGTCTGTCAAGCAGAATATAACAAATTGCTCTGACGGGTCTGCTGTGTCCTTTTACAACAGCCTCTAACATATCCCTTTTGTTAAGAATGGTTTTTGCGCTGTCATCCGCAGGGATAGCTATAACGCTGTTTTTTACAAATTCATAAATATTTATCTTGTCATTTGAACCGTATACAAGGTCTTCAAAATATGACGCTTTGAAAATACTTCTGTCAATGTCTTTGGCAGCCCTAAGATAGCCTTCAAAATTCATTGATACTTCGTATGGTTTAAAATCCATATATTGCAGATAATCTTTGCATACGGAAATATAATCGCGCACAAAGTCAAGCGCTCCGTTATGAATATTATCTATAACAAAGATGTCCCAATATCCTTTTACGATGCCGTCAAAAACGGGAATAACTTTATCGCCTTTCGTTTCAAGCCCTATACAGGACGAAGAAGTGTCCGAAAAAATATGCTCTCTGAGAAGCCCCGAGATATAGGGGTAAAAATCATAGAAACTGTGTACTTTATATTTGCCCTTTCTGCTCATATCGGGGCAGCGTTTGCTGTCCGAGTGAATAAAGAACACATCTACGCCGCGGCCTGCGGCTTTTGAAACGGCTGTTTGTATCCTGCCGCTGTATCCCATATCAAAAGTAGCCGAATTGCCGTTATTTAAGACCGCAAAATACTTTTTACAGGCTTTTTTAGCCAAAGTATGCTTTTTTTCGTCATAGGCTTTTTCAATAAATGTTTTGATAAAAGCTCTGTATTGGCTTTCGTTTGTAAACGGTCGGTCGGGTTCATCGGGAACAAAATCTTCTTTTCGGCAAAAATCCAAAAGAGAAAGTATCGTAGACGGTGTGTGGTTACGATATTCCACGGGCAAGTCATAGAGATCCTGTACACTTTCTATCATTTCGGGCAAAAGCATTTTTCTCGATGCATAGATATACTCATATTCGGGCATATTGCCAAGAGCATTTTGTGCGATAGAATATGCTTTCATGGGAAGATAGCCGTCCCTTGCCATAAAAAATATTTTGCTGTAATCGGCAGAATTTTCGGCAAGCCATTTTATTATACCCATAAGGTGCATACCAACGGCATTGTAGCCTATAAAATAGGGGTCGGCATTGAAATCGCTTTCGGGGTTGAAACTTCTGTAAGGATTGTCAAAATATTTTATTGCCGCAAGCGCTTTCATTGTGCGGAAGCCCAAAGAATCCATAAATTTTATATTGTTACATACGGGACCCGATATTACATCGCCGATATTGCCGCAGTTATTGGTAATACAGCCGTTTATTTTATTTTCATATACTTCTGTTGCTTTTGGGAAGAAAACGGTTTCTATGCCAAGCTCTTTGGGCTTTACTATGTCGTTGTTCCAGGTGTCGCCTATGTGCAGAATATCACTGCCTTTTACCCCAAGGTCTTTCAGCACGGCTTTGAATAGATCACCCGTATGTTTTGTTAACCTTTGAGAAGATGAAAGATATAATTTTTTATAGCCCGTATAACCGTGTTTTTTAAGCATTTTTTTTATGACATCTTCGCTTAAATACATATCCGATGTCAATATAACTTCTTTGCCCGAAAGCAGCGCTGTGTCAAAAAGCTCCTTTGCTGCGTGTCTTTGCGCCGTAACGGTCAATTCGACGGCAATTTCTTCCGCCTTCATTCGATCGGTTATTTTTTTGTCTATACCGTAAAAATCCGACATACAGTCGTATATCTCATCTATCGTTACATCCTGATATTTTGCAAAACGCTGCCTTGTTTCGGCTTCTGCGCCTATTCTTATTTTGTCAAAACTTATGTTTGTTTTTACAAGCTCTTCAAATTTTTTGTTGAGCAGCAGAAATACATCATTAGGATAGTAGAGCCGCCTTATTATTAGCGTGTCAAAAATATCAAAGCTGACATATTTTGCCTTGCTTGAGGCTATAATATCTTTTATGCTTTCCAAGCCGCCGTTGAACAGGGTCGTTACGGATGCAAAAAAACGGTCGTCCGAGGTCGTATTTTCGCAATATCCGGGTGTAAATTCTTCAAGTATATTATTTGCTTCATTGCTGTCGCTGCCTTTGAATGTGGCATCGGCAAGATCGCGCCACATACGCGAATAATATTTTCTTGTTTCGCCAAACTGCTCTTTTATTGTTTTATCCGCATTGACATCGTCAAGAAAGGCTTCCACAAAATCAAATACAAGCTTTATGTCCGCCATATTTTTTGTGAACCTTTTCAATGTCGTTTTTGTTGCATCGGTAGAGGCGTTTTCGTTTTCGCAATAAAATATAGCGTCGTTTTTGACAGTGGAAACGCTTTGCGCAAAATAGAAAAGCAGTGACGAAAATGCAATATCTTCAGTCATTATAAGGTGTGTGTCTATTTTTTGAAAATAGGGTAGGCATTTATCCCACAGGCTTTTTTTATAGACTTTGTTCCAGACCGTATGCCATGAAAAACATTGCCCTTTCTGAGAGAAATAGGTGTACCTGACCTTGTTGCCCCTGATAACGTCAAAATTAAAACACGCATCATGAAAATTTCTTATATATTTTATACCGTCGGCAGTCTGAAAAACCGTCTTGCCTATGGCTATATCCGAATCATATTTTTTGGAGCTGCCGATAAGGGTGTTGTAGAAATCGCGGGTAACATAATCGTCACTGTCCAAAAAAGCGATATAATCGCCCGATGCTTTCTCCGCTCCGGCAACTCTTGCGCGAAAAAGCCCTCTGTTTTTGTCATAGGTAACATATTTTATGCGGCTGTCTTTTTGGGCATAATTATTTATTATTTCTTCCGCATTGCCGGGACTGCAATCGTTAACAAATATAAATTCCGCATTTTTATAGGTCTGAGCCATAAGGCTTTCGATACATCTTGGCAGATATTTTTCTACATTATAAACGGGGATAACAACAGATAACTTGTCCATATATTATTCCTTTCCATTTTTTGCTTTGTTACAGAACTCTTTTACTTTTCCTGTAAAAGTTTTTTCGTACATTGTTTTATAATTTTCCAACTCGGAGATAGCGGCATTTTTTTCTTCTAAGTCTTTTAAAAAGCCGTTTATCTTGTTTTCAAGCTCATTTATATATTCATCTTTGCCGTGAATGGTGTTCTCATAGCTGTATTTTATATCGGCTATTGTGGATTCATAAGCAGTTTTGGCGGCTGCTGCCGAGGTTTCATAATCTTTTATGGTATTCCGAAGCTGTAACTCAAAATCGGCAACTGTATTTTTTTGCCGCTCTTCATATTCTTTTGCAACAGCATCTTTTTCATCACACAAAGCCCGACATCTTGTTTCCAATTCGCTTATATACTCGTTTTTTTTGTCGGTATCGGTCTTATATGCCTTCAGATGCTCTTCCATAACTTTTTTTTGTTCAAGAAGGTCATCAATATATATTTGTTTGTCTTGGAGCGAAAAATAATTCTGTCTGAGAACATCTTTAAAGCCGACATCAAGCGCGTTATTTATCCGCTGGTATTTTGATATATCAACAGCATTGATAAAATCATTATAAATGTTTTCGGATAAGAATATTATGCCAAGCCCCCAACTGAAATCAAAATCTGCGCAATACTTAAAGTCCGCTTTCAGCTCCTGCCAGAATTTGTATGAACCCATGGTATCGCCAAGCACTATATCGCTGCTTATATCATGCAGCAGTATAACGCCGTTTTCCTTGACTTTTGGGAACCAACTTTCAAAATCATGCTTTACATCATCATAGTGATGCGAACCGTCAATATGGATAAGGTCAAGGCTTTTATCCTCAAATTTATCCAAAGCCTCATCAAAAGTCATTCTCAGCATATTTATTTTTTGTTCCGAATAAAATTTTTTGACCGTTTCGGTGAACACGGCATAAACATCATTATTGTATTTTTTTGTAAAATCATCGCCCTGCCATGTGTCTATAAAATACATATCTGTATTAAGGGAAAAGTCTTTGTCCGCCTGACAAAAGGTGAAAGCGGAACAGCCGTAATGACTGCCGAGTTCGGCTATGCGTGCAGGCCTTAAAAAATCCATAAAATCGTATACAAAATTTCTGTGTCCCGACCATGGAGCATATTTTAAAAGAGCGCTGTTCAAGTCGTCACATTCAAAATTTGGGGTGTAGTATGTCCATTTTTTCAATTGTGCCGCCTCCTTAATTGATTTTTTCTATGGAAAAACTTTCCATATCGTGATTAAAGATGCCGAATATTGTTTTGCCGTGTGTAGTCACACTTAAATGTATTGCGTTGTTTATCCAGCATTCCTCTATTTGATTCAGAACATCCGTACCGTTGCCTATGCCAAGGGTGATAAAATAATCGCCCTCGCGTATTTCGGGCCAAACGAAACCGAAGTTTATCATATTGCTGCCGGAACTTATTGTAAACTGCTCGACATCCGATGTAAGAGAAGTCTGCCCGAATACCTCATT